>NC_022657.1:0-195000 GCF_000494755.1 Amorphoplanes friuliensis DSM 7358 | reverse complement strand
TGCCGTTCGTACCTAGCGCACCCTTCGTCCCGGGCTCGGGGCTAGCTGCACAGGGCAGCATCGCTACGATCCCGAAGTTCGAAGGATTTAGCAGGACGGCCGGTAGCTGATCTCCCTGACCGTGTTACTTGCCCGGTCAGTTCCTTCTGCTTGCCTCGCCCGTTTCCCTGCTGGCTTGCAAAACATTACCTGGTCGTTTCCCGGGCTCCAAATCGGCCCCCCGTGTCCCGGACCACAACGCCGCCACCTGCGAAAACAGAATCAGGGCGTGGCTACGGACAGCACTCCGTCACGAACACGGGTACGCAGCGTGGGCTGATCCCCCGCCGCCGGCCCGTGCATGACGGCTCCGTCCACGAGCCGGAAGGTGCTTCCGTGCCACGGGCAGACCACACAGGCGTCGGCGCCGCTTCCCTCCACGTCACCTTCACCCAGCGGTCCACCCTGGTGACCACAGTGCTCGATCATGGCGCTGACCTCGTCACCCAGGCGGTAGAGGAGGACGCGCACGTCGCCGATAGTCCGGACCGTCGGCTTTCCCTCCGGCAGGGAGGAAACTTCGCCGACCTCGGCCCAGTCCTCCGGGAGCTGCATGAGCTCGACCGCTGCCTGGTTCATCCCGGCGCCCTGCTCGTACGAGAGGTGGCCGCCGAGATAGGCACCGCCCCCAGCGAGTGAGAGTCCCGCGTACGCGAGGACCTTGCCCAGCCCGTGCCGTCCGGAGAAGCGGGCAGCGAGCGAACCCCCGTACAGAAGGAGGGCGACGGCGTTGGCGCTCGCGTGGACCAGGCCGACCCTCCGCTGGTCGCGGGAGAGGGAGGACCAGTCGACCCAGCCGGCGGCGATCGCCGGCGCCGCGGCAGCCGTACCGAAGGCGATGAGAGTGGTTGCCGCCCGGCGCTGGCCGGGCAGTGCGTCCAGGACCGCGGCGCTCATGAAGGCGCCGACCGGGGCCTGGACCAGTACGGGGTGCAGCGGGTGACCGAGCCAGGTGCCGTGCAGCAGGTCGCGCAGCTTTTTGGGCTTGGCCACACGCTGGACGATGCCCTGCAGGCGATCGCTGACAGCGTCCAGTTGGTCTGCCTGCTCGAGCTGGAAGATCGCCTTGCGCACCATGCGGAGTGTGTTACCCCCGCTACGCACCTCAAACCTGTGCGTATGGCTCTCGCGCATCGGGTACGTTGCGTTGCCACGGGTTACACGTGAGGAGAAAGCATGGTCGCCACGACGCCGGTGGATCAACTCGGTCCCGGCGATCACGCGTGCCTGACGTTCACCGACCCGGAGGAGCGGCTGGACATCCTGGCCGCTTTTGTCGCCGCCGGTCAGGCCCGCAACGAGAAGATCATCTGCTTCACGGATGCGGTGGGCGTCGACGAGCTCCGCGCTGATCTGGTCGGACGGGGTCTGGACGCCGGTCGTGAGCTGAGCGTCGTGCGCAGTGACCGGCTCTGGGGTGGTGGCAGCGGACCTGACGCGTCGACCATGGTCGAGCTGCTCGCCCGGGAGCTCGCGGACGCCGAGCGCAACGGTCACCAGGGTCTGCGCATCACGGCCGACATGTGCTGGGCCGCGCGCCCGCAGGCCAACGCCGAGCAGCTGCTGGTCTTCGAGTCGGACGTCGGCCGCCTGTTCGCGGCGGGCCGGCTGACCGCCATCTGCGAGTACGACCGGGACAGCTTCGACCCCGTGACCCTCGGGTACGCCTCACGCGTTCATCCGCGCACGGTAGCCGCGACGGTCTACCACGAGGATCCGGTGCTGCGGATCTGCCGCCAGCACATTCCTCCGGGCGTCCGAGTGGCCGGCGAGCTCGACTACACCGGCGCCGACGCGCTGAGCGACGCACTCGCCGAGGCCGTACGCCTGGACCGTGACGTCCACCTGAACCTCAACCACCTGCGCTTCATCGACGCCGGCGCCGCCGCGGTGATCCTGCAGACGGCGGCCAACCTGCCCGAGCAGCGCCGGATGATCGTGGTCTGCGGTGAGCCGATCGAGCGGACGCTGACGGTGGCGGGTGCCGCCGACGTCCCCGCCCTACGGATGCTGGTGCGCAATGGTGAGCGCTGAGCTGACCGGCGCCACCCCCGGTCACAGCACGCCGAACCAGCCTCCGCGGGCAGGGCGGAGGGAGGTCCCGGCGCCTCGGGTGCCCGAGGTTCTGCTCGAGCAGAGTTTCGACGAGGACACCCTCTACGGTGTGCGGTCGGCCGTCGCCGCGCACGTCGCCGCGGTGACAGATGACCGCACTGTGGACACGATGGTGCTGATCGCCCACGAGCTGGCCAGCAATGCCGTCCGGCACGGTGGTGGTTCCGGACGGCTGCGTCTGTGGGTTGCGGACGGCGCTCTGCTCTGCGAGGTCACCGACGCCGGCCCGGGTCTGGACGAGCCGGCGTACGCGGGTCAGACCTTGCCCCCGCCCGAGCTGCCGGGTGGCCGGGGTCTGTGGATCGCACGGCAGATGTCCGATCTCCGTATCTCCACGTCACCGGCCGGTTCGGTCATCACCGCGACACTCGCGCTCTAGAGGCTCCGCAGGGCTTCGCCGATCGCGCGGTGGAAGGTCGGGTACGCCCAGATCGTCGCCTGGAGGGTCGTCACCGGAACCTCGGCCTTGACCGCGACCGCCAGCGCGCCCAGCATCTCGCCACCCGCCGGTCCGGCCGAGGTGGCGCCGACCAGCACACCGCGGGACCGGTCGGCGATGACCTTGACGAAGCCCTCGTTCCCCGGTCCGTGGATGAAACCGCGGGAGGACGACGGCAGGCTGGTGTAGCCGACCTGCACGTCGAGGCCGGCGTCGCGGGCTTCCTTCTCGGTCATCCCGACGGCACCGATCTCCGGATCGGTGAAGGTGACGCGCGGCTTGGCGTGGTAGTCCGCCGGTGGGCCGCCCTGCCCGAGGATGTCGCGCACGGCCACGTCGGCCTCGTACATCGCCATGTGGGTGAAGGCGCCATTGCCGGTCACGTCGCCGACACCCCAGACCTGGTCGCCGGCGCGCATCCACTCGTCGGTGGCGAGGAAGCGCGCCGACGGATCGAGGCCGATCGTGTCCAGGCCCAGACCACCGAGGCGGGCGGCACGGCCGGTCGCGACGAGCAGGCGTTCCCCCGTCACCGTCGAGCCGTCGGAGAGGGTCACCGCAAATCCCGCGGTGGAGTGGCTGACGTGCTGTGCGCGTACACCGGTCAGGATTTTGATTCCGTCGGCCGTCAGGGCCGCGGCAGCGGTCTCGGAGGATTCGGGCTCTTCCATCGCCAGGATGCGGTCGCTGCCCTCGATGATCGTGATCTGCACGCCGAAGCGGGCGAGGACCTGGGCGAGCTCGAGGCCGATCGCGCCACCGCCGAGGACCAGCAGCGTCGCGGGCAGGGTCTCGGTCTCGACGACCTCACGGTTGGTCCAGTACGGGGTGCCGGCGAGCCCGTCGACCGGCGGGATGACGGCCGTGGTGCCGGTGGCGATCACGATGCCGCGGCGGGCCGTCCACTCCTGGTCATCGACCTTGACCCGGCCGGGACCGGTGATGGTGGCGCGTCCGCGGACGAAGTGGCCGCCCTTGCCGGTGAAGCGGTCGACGGCAACCTTGTCGTCCCACGTGTCGGTCGCTTCCTCCCGGATCCTGCGCGCGACCGGCGCCCAGTCGGGCTGGACCTGCGCGTTGCCGGCCAGGCCGGGGATGCGACGGGCCTCGGCCAGCGCGTTGCCGGCGCGGATCATCATCTTGGTCGGGATGCACCCCCAGTAGGGGCATTCACCGCCGACCAGCGTGTGCTCGATGCCGACCACGTCGAGGCCGGCCTGTGCGAGCCGGCCTGCGGCCTCCTCACCACCGACACCGAGCCCGACAACCACCACGTCCACTTGCTGCGGTTCGCCCATGCGGTCAGCTTTCCACCTCCCACCGGTACGGTGCGCCCATGTCAGCGGACCGTAATGTCGACGGCTCTGTCGCTCCCGGGTACGAGGCGGTGCGGGAGGCACTCGCCTCTCATCCGAGCGGGGGTTCCGCGCTGTGCGTGCTGCGCCACGGCGAGCCCGTGGTGGACCTGCGGGAAGGCTGGGCCGACTCCGCGCGAAGCCGGCCGTGGACAGAGAACACCCTGGTCAACGTCTATTCGGTAGGCAAGCCGGTCATCGCGCTCGCGGTGCTGCTGCTCGTCGACCGCGGCCTGGTCGGGCTCGATGATCCGATCGCGCGGCACTGGCCCGGTTTCCGGGCCCGGGCCTCGGTACGCCAGCTGCTCACGCACACCGCCGGTCTGCCCTTCTTCCCCGTACCCCGGGACGCGCCCGCCTGGAGCGACTGGGATCTGCTCTGCGCCGACCTCGCCGGCGCCGAGCCGGAGTGGCCGCCGGGCACCGTCGCCGCCGAGCACGCACTCACCTACGGGCATCTGCTCGGCGAGATCGTGCGTCGTGTCGACGGGCGTCCACCGGCTCGTTTTGTCGCCGAAGAGATCGCGGGCCCGTGGGGGCTGGACTTCAGTTTCGGGTCCGCCGAGCCTTCACGCTGCGCCGAGCTGGAGTTCGACCGGCCGGAGCGGCCCGACCTCATGCTCGGCGAGCCGGGTTCGGTGCGCGCACGGGCCGTCCTGAACCCGCCCGGCGCCCGGGACCTGGCCGTGGTCAACAGCGCGTTGTGGCGTACCGCTGTGGTTCCGGCCGTCAACCTTCATGCCACAGCGGTTTCCCTGGCGCGGTTCTACGCGGGGTTGCTGGCCGGTGGCGTTCTGGGTGACCGGCGGTTGCTGAGCACAGCGCTCGTCGACGAGCTCACCGCCGCGCACTTCACCGGGCCGGATCTTTTCATCGAGAGCTCGACGACGTGGGGTCTCGGTGTGCAGCTGGAACCGGACGGGACCTGGGGTATGGGTGGCCTCGGCGGCAACGCGGCCTGGGCGGACCCGGCGACGGGGCACGCCATCTCCTTCGTGACCCGGCAGCTCGGCGACTTCGACCGGGTTGGTGCGATCGACGCTGCCCTTTCCTCGGTGCGACTTCTCAGCTGACCGGCGCGGCCGCCGATTCTGTCCCCTCGCGAAGCAGGATCCACGCGAACAGGAATCGGGGCGGTCATGAGGGGGCGTTGGCAAACAGGACTGGTGTCGGTCACTCTCATGGTCGCCGCTGCGGCGCTGCCCGGGGCCTCGTCCGCGGGCAGCGCCGGCCTCACCGCGGCACCGGCGAACACCCGGGCCATGTGGCTCTGGGGTGACGACCCGGCCGACGAGGTTGTCCCGTGGGCCGCCCAGCAGAACGTCTCCGAGATCTTCGTCTACGTTGCACCGTCGGTGCTGACCAACGGTGACCTCGCGCGACTTCAGGAGATGAAGCAGCTCGCGGACACCAGGAAGATCAAGCTGCGGGCGCTGGGCGGCGATCCGGACTGGGTCGGCGACCACGCCGCGGCGCTCGCCTGGCAGCGGGCCGTCGTGTCGACCGGGATCTTCTCGGGCATCCACCTCGACGTCGAGCCGTACCTGACGGACGGCTGGACCGACGACCTGCAGGGCACGGAGACCGCGTTCCTGAAGCTCCTGGACCGGATGCGGGGCGGCAGTGTGCTGCCGATCGACGCGGACGTGCCGTTCTGGTTCGGCGAGTACAAGGTCGGCAAGAAGAACCTGGCCGACGAGGTGCTGCGGCGGGTCAACAGCGTCACCGTGATGAGCTACCGCGACACCGCGGTCGGCCCGAACTCGATCATGGCGATCAGCCAGGACTGGCTCACCCGGGGGAAGAACGCCGGGAAACGCGTACGCCTGGGAGCCGAGACCGTGCCGCTGGTGGACTGCCCGCACTGCACCTTCCACGAGGAGGGCGCAGGCCGGCTTCAGGAGGAACTGGCGAAGGTCGACGCTGCCACCCGCAAGTCAGCGGCCTTCGCCGGAGTCGCCGTGCACCGGTACGGCACCTGGCGAACCTTGCCGGCCTGAGGTTTTCCACCCCCCGTTGCCGGGCAGGTTGACGCGGGTCCTGCCGGCCTTCAACGGACGAACGCAACGGGTCGGCAGGACCCGCTTCCCGCTCCCGTCCGGCGAACCGGGCGGGTGGGAAACTCCGCTGTTCCCGATCAGGGCCGCAGCCAGACCGCCTCGTCGCGGTGCGACTCGAGCGGCCCGGGATAACCCAGGCCCGAGCGGACCGCCTCCGGCAGCCGCCACGGCTGGTGGACGGCTTTGCCCTCGACCGCTTTCAATTCGGGAACGTAGCGACGAACGTACACGCCGTCAGGGTCGAACCGCTCTGCCTGACGGATCGGATTGAACCTCCGGTAGGGCTTGGTGTCGTTCCCTGTCCCGGCGACCCACTGCCAGTTGCCCGAATTGTTGGGCACGTCACCGTCGAGCAGAAAACGGAAGAACCACTGCACACCCTCGCGCCAGTCCAGGCCCAGATGTTTGGTCAGAAACGACGCAGTGATCAGCCGGGCGCGGTTGTGCATCCAGCCCTCGGCCCGCAACTGCCGCATGCCCGCGTCGACCACCGGCACCCCGGTTGTGCCCTCCTGCCAGTGCTTGAGCGCGTCGTCGTCGTTGCGCCACTCACCATCACCGGACTTGCGGTAGGCCTGGGTCGAGATCGCCGGGAAAGACGCCGTGACCTGGTAATAGAAGTCCCGCCAGCCGAGCTGACGGACAAAAGCCGCCGGTCCCGGCCCGTCCACCGCCCGCGCCAGGTTCGCCACGGTCAGGGGCGAGACACAACCAAAACGCAGGTACGGACTCAGCCGCGAAGTCCCGTCGGCAGGCATGTCGTTGTGCAGATCGTCGTACGGCCCGACGTGCTGGAGCCACGTCTCGAGCCGGCGGCGGCCCTCGGTCTCCCCACCGAGCGCCGCCGCCGGTGAATCGCCCGCAGGCGCCTCCGGGAGATCCCCCACGGTGACGTCCGGCGGCAGCGTGATCGTGCGCGGCGTGGCGACCTCGTCCCGCCACTTCGCCGACTCCCAGGCCCGGTAGTACGGCGAGAAGACCTTGTAGTGGCCGCCGCCCCCACCCGGCTGCACCCCGCCCGGCGGCAGAACGGTGGTGCCAGGGAACAGCCGCAACGAGATGCGGTGCTGCTCACACTCCTGCTCGAGCCGCTGCTCCCGGCGCCGGGCGTACGCGCTGACGTCAGCCGCCAGGGCGATCCCCTCGGCACCGACCTCGCGGGCCAGCTTGATCGCTTCGACGACCGGGTCACCGGTCCGGACGATCAGGTCCCCGCCCTTGGCCCGCAGTGTCTCGCGCAGGTCGGCCAGGCTCTGGTGCAGGAAACGAGCACGGTTCGGGGAGAGCGTCTGCAGGCGCGGGTCCAGCACGAACAGCGGCGCGACCTGCTCGGCGTTGGCGCAGGCGGAGGCGAGCGCGGGGTTGTCGTGCACCCGCAGGTCACGCGTGAAGAGGACAACGGCGGTTCGCATGTCAGCCCCGAACCGACGCAGCCACCGGTGTGCCCGCCCTGGTGAGCAGCGACCGCACCGCCACCCGCGCCCGGCGCTGGTTGGGCACTGTCGCCCGGCGCACGAAGACGTCGTAGTCGGCCGCCACGACCTCGTCGAGGATGCCGCCGTACAGTTCGAAGGCCGTCCGCATGCAGGCCTGGGAGCCGGGCAGCAGCAGCGGGATCCCGGGAGCCGCGGCGGCGTAGTGTTCGTCGGCGCGGGCTACCTCGTACTTGATCAGGGCTTTGATCTGCGGGGTCGAACGTCCGAGTGCACGGGCTTCCTGCAGGTCGTCGCGGGTGACGCCGAACTTCGCCAGGTGCGAGTCCGGCAGGTAGGTGCGGCCGCGGTCGAGGTCCTCGGCGACGTCCCGGATGAAGTTGGTGAGCTGGAACGCGAAGCCCAGCTGACGCGCCGGCTCGCGGGCGGCCGCAGGATCGCTGGACCCCAGGATGGGCAGCATCATCGTGCCGATGACCGCGGCCGAGCCTTCCATGTAGTCGAGCAGGTCGTCGTAGGTCGCGTACGAGGTGACCGTGAGGTCCATCGCCATGCTGCGCAGAAACGACGCAAAGTCGGAGCGATCGAGGTCGAAGACGGCGATCGTGTGCAGGACCGCGGGCAGCAGCGGGTCGTCGGTCGGCGCCCCGGCCAGACCGGCCAAAAACTCGTCTGACCAGGCATTCAGCCGTGCGGCACGCTCGGCCGGCGGCAGATCCTCCGTCCGGTCGACAATCTCGTCCGCATAGCGGGTGAAGCCGTAGAGCGCGTGCACGTGACGGCGCTTCCAGCTCGGCAGCAGCCTCGTGGCCAGGTAATAAGTCCGCCCGTGACGCTTGTGTATCTCGCGGCACCGCTCGTAGGCGGCGGCCAGATCGATCTCCACGGGCCCTCCAAAACAAAATCGACTCAGCAATCGACGCAACTGGCAGCCTACGGTACCGTCGTGACCGTGGCCAACGACATCCTCGAGGGGAACCCGCGTTTCGGGATACCTCGCCAGACCGTCTCTCCGGGCGATCTGGTGCGTGCTGTCGAGGGCACGCTGGCCGAGTTCCTGAGCGGCCAGACCACAGCACTCGACGACGTCGACCCGGCCCTCGGCCGCTTCGCCCGCACGACACGGGATCTCGTGCTGGCCGGTGGCAAGAGGCTGCGGCCGACCTTCGCGTACTGGGGATGGCGCGGCGTCGTGGGCCCGCACGAACCCGTGGAGCCGGTGCTGCCGGCGCTCAGCGCACTCGAGCTGATGCACACGTTCGCGCTGGTCCACGACGACGTCATGGACGACTCGGCCACCCGCCGCGGCGGGCCCACGGCCCACCGGATCTTCGCCGCCCAGCACAGCAACGCGGGCCGGCTGGGCGACCCGGACCACTTCGGCACCACCTCGGCGATCCTCGTGGGCGACCTCTGCCTGGTCTGGGCCGATCAGTTGCTGGCCCGATCGGCGCTCTCCACCACCACCCACTTCGCCGTGCGGTCCTGTTACGACCGCATGCGCATCGAAGCCGTCGCCGGGCAGTACCTCGACGTGCTCGGTGAGACCGAGCCCAGCGCCTGGTCCGTCGAGCGGGCACTGCTCGTCGCCCGCCACAAGACCGCGAGTTACACCGTCCAGCGGCCACTGCAGTTCGGGCTGGCACTGGCCGGCACGGTCGACATCGACGTGGCGGCGGTCGACGAGGCCTACAACACCTACGGCATCGCGGTCGGTGAGGCTTTCCAGCTCTGCGACGACCTGCTCGGCGTCTTCGGCGACCCCGTCGTCACGGGCAAGCCGGCCGGCGACGACCTGCGTACCGGAAAGCCCACCGCCCTGCTCATGCTGGCCCGCCAGCTGGCCACGCCCGCTCAGCGGGCCGAGCTGGACCCTGACCCCGCCGGAGCTGTCAACCCCGCCGACGGCTCCGGCGGTTCTATCTCCTCCGCCGACCTCGCGCGCCGCACCGAGGTCATCGTCGAGACCGGCGCAGTCGCGCAGGTCGAGGCGCTGATCCGGCGCCGGGTCGCGGAGGGCATCGAAGCGCTGGCCGGCGCGCCGATCCACGATGATGCGCGTGCCGCGCTGACCGAGCTGGCGGTCACCTCGACCGACCGCCCGGCATGATTGACCTTTTCCGACCCCGGGAGCTGTGAAGTGCGAAAAGTGACTGGACCGACCGACCACGTGGTCGTCGTCGGCGCCGGCCTCGGCGGGCTGGCCTGCGCGCTGCACCTCGCCGCGGCCGGGCGCCAGGTGACGGTCGTCGAGCGTGAGGCGGTGCCGGGCGGACGCGCGGGCCGGCTCTCCCTCGGCGGATACGAGTTCGACACCGGGCCGACCGTCCTGACCATGCCCGAGCTGATCGCCGAGCCACTCGCCGCCGTCGGCGAAGAGCTGTCCGACTGGCTCGAGCTCATGCCCGTCAACCCGGCCTACCGGGCTTACTACCCCGACGGTTCCACACTCGACGTCCGCACCGACACGGTCGAGATGGCCGCCGAGATCTCCAAGGTCTGCGGCCCGCGTGAGGCCGACGGATACCTGCGGTTCGTCGACTTCGCCCGCGGCCTGTGGCACCTCGAACGCGACAACTTCATCGACCGCAACCTCGACACCCCGCTGGACCTGGTCAACCTCAGCCTGCTGAAGCTGCTCGCCAAGGGCGGCTTCCGCCGGCTCCAGCCGAAGATCAACCAATACTTCCGCGACCCCCGGACCCAGCGCATCTTCTCGTTCCAAGCGATGTACGCCGGACTCGCGCCGCACGACGCCCTCGCCATCTACGCCGTCATCGCGTACCTGGACTCGGTGGCCGGGGTGTTCTTCCCGCGCGGTGGCATGCACGCGGTGCCGAAGGCGCTGGCCGGAGCGGCCGAGAAGCACGGGGTGCAGTTCCGCTACGAGACGACGGTCACCGGTGTGGAGACGTCGAACGGCCGCGCGACCGGTGTGATCACCGACACCGGCGAGCGCATCTCGGCCGACGTCGTGGTGCTCAACCCGGACCTTCCGGTCGCGTACCGCGATCTGCTGCCCGAGTCGCGGCGCCCGCGCAAACTGACGTACTCGCCGTCCTGTGTGGTGCTCCACATCGGATCGACGCAGACCTACTCGAAGATCGCCCACCACAACATCCACTTCGGCAAGGCGTGGAAGGGCACCTTCAACGAGATCATCGACCAGGGCCTGCTGATGAGCGACCCTTCCCTGCTGGTCACCAACCCGACCCGCAGCGACCCCAGCGGGGCCCCGGCCGGCAAGCAGAGCTACTACGTCCTCGCGCCGACCCCGAACCTCGACAAGGCCCCACTGGACTGGAAGGGCGGCCTCGGACGCCGGTACGCCGACGAGCTCGCCGGTGTGCTCGAGCAGCGCGGTTACATCGGCTTCCGCGACGGCATCGAGGTCGAACAGATCATCACGCCGGACGACTGGGCCGCCCAGGGCATGGCCGCCGGCACCCCGTTCGCCGCGGCACACACGTTCGCGCAGACCGGACCGTTCCGCCCCGCGAACCTGCACCCGACACTCGGCAACGTCGTCTTCACCGGCTCCGGGACCCAGCCGGGTGTGGGCGTACCGATGGTGTTGATCTCCGGGAAGCTGGCAGCGTCCCGGGTGACCGGAGGCGCGAAGAAGTGACCGCATCACGCGAGGCCCACCTCGTCGAACTGGTCGACACCCTCGGCGAACCCGTCGGCGCCCTCACCGTCGACGAGGCACACCGCGCGCCCGGCCGGCTGCACCGCGCCTTCTCGGTGTTCCTCCGCGACCCGTCCGGCCGGGTGCTGCTGCAACAGCGGGCGGCGGTCAAGACCCGCTTCCCGCTGCGCTGGGCCAACACCTGCTGCGGCCACCCCCTGCCCGGCGAGGAACCCGCCACCGCAGCAGCCCGCCGCCTGATCGAAGAGGTCGGCGTCCACGGCATCGAGCTCACCGAGACCGGCGTGTACTCGTACTACGCGGAAGACCCGGCCACGGGTCGTGTGGAGTACGAGTACGACCACGTGCTGATCGGTGACGTCCCCGCGGACCTCGTGCCGCTGCCCGACCCCGACGAGGTGGCCGACCTCCGGTGGGTCACCCTCGACGAGTTGAGCGCGGGACTCGAGAACGACCTCCGCTCGTACGCGCCCTGGCTCCCCGGCGTCGCCGAATCCCTCATCACCCACCTGCGGGCGCAACCCCGGCCGGCCGACGACGCACCGGAGCGGTCGGGTGGCCGATGAGGCCCTGACGGCCGGGGCGGTCGCCCGCCGTCTGGGCGTCGCCGTGACCACACTGCGCACGTGGCACCAGCGATACGGGCTGGGCCCGAGCCACCACGTACCCGGCCAGCACCGGCGGTACACCGCCGAGGACCTCGCACGGCTCCAGGTCATGCGTCGATTGACCGGCCAGGGAGTCGCCCCGGCCGAGGCAGCCGCGTGGGCGCAGCGGATCCCGATACCCATCGACCTCGCCAAGCCGCTGCCCGCAGCACCTGTCGTCCTCGTGCAAGACCCCGAACCGCCCCTCGCCCCCTCGGAAGACCTGCCATCCCTGGTGGACCAGGACGATGCCGTCCTCGACGGCACCTACGACACGTGGCCCGAGCGACTGTTCACCGCACGGGACGGTGGCGGCCACAATCTGCGTACCGGAAGGGCCGGCCCGGCCGCCCGCGGCCTGGCCCGGGCTGCCATGCGCCTGGACGCACCAGCCCTCCGCGACATCCTCGAAATGATCGTCACCGACCGCGGCGTAGTCGCCGCCTGGGAAGACGTGATCATGCCGGTGCTGATCGGCATCGGCGAACGCTACGCGGCCACCAAACGCTTCATCGAAGTCGAACACCTGATCTCCCGCGGCATCACCGAAGTCCTGGGCACGGTCTCCCGGCCCACCGGCCTCGAATCCCCCCGCGTCCTCCTCGCCGCAGCCGACGAAGAACAACACACACTGCCCCTGGAGGCCCTCGCCGCCGCCCTGGCCCAAGCAGGCGTCCCCAGCAGGCTCCTGGGCGCCCGCATGCCGCCCGAGGCGCTGCGGGACGCGATCACCCGCACGGGGCCCACAGCGGTCGTCCTGTGGTCCCAGCTGCCGTCCACGGGCGACCCGGACCAGTGGGCGATCGTGCTCAGCGGACCCCACCGCCCCCTGCTTGCGGCAGCAGCCGGACCGGGCTGGTCGATGGACGATCTCCCCGAAGGCATCACCCCGCTGGGCAGCCTCACCGAGGCCGTACGCCTGGTCGCCCTCGCCGTCACCCCGCATCCCCGCAGGTCAGAGCCGTGAACGCGGCCGAAGGGATACCGGTTTGGAGGAGAGGCACAGGATCACGTATGCTTTCCAAGCCCCAAGCGGGCCGGTTGGGGCCCACGCCGCCGGAAGTGGAAATATGCAATGATGGCGGGGTTGCCCTCATCGTCTAGTGGCCCAGGACGCCGCCCTTTCAAGGCGGTAGCACGGGTTCGAATCCCGTTGGGGGTACGGACCGACCTCGGTCGGGTACGTGATAGGAAGTAGCAGCACAGCAAGGTCCTGTGGAGCAGTTGGAGTGCTCGCCGCCCTGTCAAGGCGGAGGTCGCGGGTTCAAGTCCCGTCAGGACCGCAAAACAGCGAGGTCCGCGCACACAGCGCGGCAAGGCCAGGTAGCTCAGTTGGTACGAGCGTCCGACTGAAAATCGGAAGGTCGGCGGTTCGACCCCGCCCCTGGCCACCAAGCCTCTCGCCGGGCTTTGAGCACCGCCCACCTGCGGAAACGCACGGTGGGCGTTTTGCTGTCCGGGCACTGATTGTCCTCAACCCTGCGCCGGCCCTGTCGATGCGTGGAGCATGACCGCGCCGCCTCGACGTCAGAGCCGGCGCAAGCGCCCCCTCTGGATGGTTCTCGTCGCCGTGGCCGGCGTGGCCGCTGCCGGTGGGGCGCTCGCGGTCCGGGCCGGCCGGCACAGGGACACCGCCGACCAGCCCTCGTCCCCAGTTGTCGCGCCCTCGCAACATCCTCTCGTGCCGCCATCTCCCCCGGCGCAGCCGCACTGGTCCCGTTGGGCGGCCCTGATCGCGGTGGCCGTCGTGGCCGCCCTCGGCGGGATGCTCGCCGGCTGGAACATCAAGACCAGCACCGCTGCGGCGCCGCAGGCCTCCGCCTCCACATTTCCTGCCCGGGTGACAGCCAGCCCCAGCTGGACACCGCCGACCATGCCTTCAAGCCCGGCACCCGTCCCAGCCGGCGGCACCGTTCCTCGCGATGGCTCCGTGATCATGAATGGCGACAACGGTGAACAGATGACAATCTCCGTCGTGCGCGTGGAGGACCCGGAGCTGTCAAGCTTCCCGGAGTTGAAACCCGCGACCGGCGACCGGCTGGTGTCGGTCACTGTGAACGCGAAGAACACCGGCACCGTCCCGTTCATCGCCCAGCTGCAGAAGTACGCGTGGGTCGCCGACGCCAAGGACGAGTGGTACCAGCGCGACACCACCATGACCGCGGCCCTGGCGGCGTTTCCCGACGCCTTGATCGAACCGAGGTGGGAGTTCGCCCGGACCATCGTGTTCGAGATGCCACAGGACGCCGAGCTCACCCGGCTTCGCCTCAGCCTGAAACCCGGCGTCGCCGCCCAGACCCCGGAGTGGATGCTGACCTGAGGAACCTCCTAGGGATGCAGGTTGATGGAGGCTTGGAACGTCCCGTCCATGTCGAACGGGACCGACTCGTGAGAGTGGACGACCTGCCATTCGCCGCTGGTTTTGCGGAGGCCGAGGGTCGCGCGGAACCACAGGCTGAAGCTTTCCGTGCTGCCCGCCGGGGTCGCGGTCAGGCAATTCAGGCTGGTCGTGAAGGCCACCTCGCCGTCGACCGTGACCTCCAGATCTGTGACCTGCATGCTCATCGGGCCTTCAAAAGTTGCCAGCCACTTTTCCAGCGGGACCGGGTCGCGGCCGGCGGACGGCTGGCGGAGCGGCGGCGCCAGGTTGTATTCGACGATGGTCGGGCCGTTGGATGCCACGATCGCGGCGGCGTCCTTGGCGCTTACGGCGGCGGCGCGGTGGTGGACCAGTTGGGTGATCTTTGCGGAGTCCATGGGTTCTGCCTTTCGGAGTCGGTCACCTGGATGTAGAAGCAGGCGGGGCCGCTTCGACGTCCCGGGTGGAAGAATTTCCGGCGACCCGTGGAGGCACCGATGAAGTACCTGATCCTGATTCAGTCGAACGAGCGTTCCCTGGCCGTGTGGGAGACCCTCAGCGAGCAGCAGCGGTTCGAGTTCGGGCGGGGGCATCTGCAGCTCAGTGAGGAAATGGCGAAGGCCGGGGTGCTGGTTTCCTCCGAGGGGCTGGGGGATCCGTCGCTGGCCCGGTGGGTTTCCGTACGCGACGGGAAGACAGTCGCCTCGGACGGGCCGTTCGCCGAGGTCAAGGAGCATCTCGCAGGTTTTTATCTGATCGACGTCGAGTCGCTGGACGAGGCGATCGGCTGGGCGGCGAAGGTGCCTGACGCGGCGTACACCGAGGTTGAGGTGCGACCGGTTCTCGACATGAGCGAGTGGGAGTTCTGAGCATCGAGGACCTGCTGCGGGAGTACGCGCCGCAGGTCCTCAGTGCGGTCGTGCGGAGGTACGGCGACTTCGACACCTGTGAGGACGCCGTGCAGGAGGCGCTGCTCGCGGCTGCGCAGCAGTGGCCGCGGGAGGGAGTTCCGGCCAGTCCGAAGGGGTGGCTGATCACCGTTGCTGCGAGGCGGCGGATCGAGTTGTTGCGGAGTGAGAGTGCGCGGCGGCGGCGGGAGGAGGCCGTGGTGCACGAGCCGGGGCCGGTGGCCGTGCCCGAGGTCGACGACTCGCTCACCCTGCTCATGTTGTGCTGCCATCCGGCGCTGACCACCGGGTCGCAGGTGGCGCTGACGTTGCGTGCGGTCGGCGGGCTCACCACCGCGGAGATCGCCCGGGCGTTGCTGGTGCCGGAGGCGACCGTCGGGCAGCGGATCAGCCGGGCCAAGCAGAAGATCCGGGACGCCGGTGCCACGTTCAGCCTGCCGCCGGCGGAGGAGCGTGAGGAGCGGCTGGTCGCCGTACGCCAGGTGTTGTATCTGATTTTCAACGAGGGGTACACGGCCAGTTCCGGGGTGCTGTTGCACCGCGGGGAGCTGACCGCGGAGGCGATCCGGCTGACCCGGCAGTTGCGGGCGCAGTTGCCGGACGACGGTGAGGTGGCCGGGCTGCTGGCGCTGATGCTGCTCACCGACGCCCGCCGGCCGGCGCGCACCCGGCCGGACGGCACTCCGGTGCCGCTGGCGGCGCAGGACCGCTCGCTGTGGGACGCCGCCTCGATCGCCGAGGGGGTCGCGCTGATCACCGCCACGCTGGAGAGCGCACCGATCGGGCCCTACCAGTTGCAGGCGGCGATCGCGGCGATCCACGACGAGGCGGAGAGCGCCGCAGACACCGACTGGCCGCAGATCCTCGCGCTGTACGGGATGCTCTGCGCGCTTGCCCCCGGCCCGATGGTGCAGCTGAACCGGATCGTCGCCCTGGCCGAGGTGCACGGGCCGGAGCTCGGGCTGGCCCAGCTCGATCTGGCCGAAGACGATCCGGCGCTGCGCGGCCATCACCGGGTTGTGGCCGTCCGCGCCCATCTGCTGGAGATGTCCGGTGACCTCGGCGCCGCCCGCGCCGCTTACCTTGAGGCGGCCCGGCTGACGCTCAGCGTGCCGGAGCAGCGTTACCTCGCCTCGCGGGCTGCCGCGCTGGGTTAGGGGGCATCCCTGAGGCGGATCCGGGGTGTGCCCGATTGTCCGCCGTGGTGGTGGTGACGAGGCTGAACCTATGACCGTCATCGATGCGCCTGCGACCGGCCGCTCGACGTCGCCGAGGTGGCCGGCCCTCGCCGCAGCCTGGTACATCGGCATCTTCTGCCTTGTGACCAGCAACGTGGTCCTCTGGACGTTCTTCCAGGGCAAGACCCTCACCGACAACGGCGTGGTCGTCCTGGCGATCGTGTTACGGCTGGTCACGGTCCTGCTGGCCGTCGCCTCGATTGCGGGGTGGGGGCGGTTCGTGCCGGGTTGGCTGCTGCTCGCCGGGCTGTGGGGTGCCGCCGCGGTCCAGCTGGCCTATCCGATCGCCGAGACGGTCGTGAAGGCGCTGATCCTGACCGGCGTCATGGAGCCGATCAACAAGGGAATCAGCAACATGAGCGCCGAGGGGTGGTTCAACTTCGGGGCGACCTGGCTCATCTGGGGCGTTCCCGGACTGCTCTTCGTTTTCGCGGCCCGGGCGTACGCACGCCGGGTGCACGTCGACAAGCGCTGGGTCGTGCTCGGCATCCTCGGGGGTCTCGGCCTGCTGCTCGGGTTGGGCGTCATCATCGGCTGACCACCCGGCCGGATCTTGCACCTTGATCACAACTCACGGCTACCTGCCGGGTCTCGTATGGCCCCGCCCGCACCCGATCTTTCCGGCGTCAGTGCTGGCGACTTGGAGGGGCCGTCGTGGGATCTGCTGGGCACAAGTGGGTGGGCGCGCGTCGCCTGGGCATCAAGGCCGTAACCGGACTGCTGGCCATCGGCCTGATCGCCGGGACCGGTACGTCGGAGGCCGCCAAGGCCGACCCCGCCGCCACGGTCAAGGCCGACGACGCGAAGGCTGCCACCTTCACCGCGTTGCGCGTCATGCCCCTCGGTGACTCGATCACCCTCGGCACCGGCGGGCCGAACCGCAGCTCGTACCGGATGGACCTGGCGCAGCGTCTGCTCAAGGGCGGCCTGCAGATCAACTACGTCGGTTCGCAGGCTTCCGGCACCGGCACGGACATCCAGCACGAGGGTCACGGCGGCTGGAGCATCGACGAGCTGTCCGAGGAGCTCGACGGGTGGCTGTCCCAGTCCCGCCCCGACGTCGTCCTGCTCCACGCCGGGACGAACAACCTCAAGCAGGGTGACGGTCCCTACGCCACCGCCGGCAAGCTCTCCGCGCTGATCGACCAGATCCGGGCGGCACGCCCCGAGGCGCGCATCTTCGTCGCGAAGATCATCAGTGCCCGTGCGCCGCGGGAGCTCGCGAACGGCCGCACCTACAACCGCCTCATCCCGAAGCTGGTCGCGGAGAAGAACGACCCGCTGATCACCCTCGTGGACCAGTCCTCCGTCGGCGGCATCGACCTGCACGACCTGCGGCACCCCAACGAGTTCGGCTACTCGAAGATGGCCTGGAACTGGTACCGGGCGATGTCACGGGTCTACGGGACCTCCGGTGACACGGGCGCCAACCCGTACCGCGCGCGTACGGCGTACCGGTGCCTGGGTTTCAAGGCCGTCGTCGACGGCGAGACCCACCACCGCACGGAGTGCCGGACCTGGAAGCTGCGGACCGCGACGGTCGAGATCGACGGCGTGAAGCGCCGGGTCCGTGCCTGGCTGACGCTGCGGTCGGTCCAGAAGAGCTACCGGGTACGCGTGGACGGCAAGCTCGTCAAGCGCACCCGCACGATCGAGAAGTGGACCGGCCCGGGCAACCTGCTCAACGTCTAGGCGTTGAAGAGGTCCAGGACGCCGGAGACCTCGAGCACCCGGTGCACCAGGCCCTTGGCGTTCACGATCCGCAACGGCACACCGGCCTCACGACCCGCGTTGAGACCTTCGATCAGCGCACCCATCGCCTCGCTGTCCAGGAACGCCGCCTCGTCGAAGTCGACCACGACCTCGGCGGGGCCGGCGGCGTGGATGGCTTCGAGGAGTGTTGTTCGCAGCTCGTCGCGGGCGTTGATGTCGAAGTCACCGGCGAGCCGGACAACGGCGGCCTCGCGGGTGATCTGGTAAGTCGGTTCGGTCACGTACACCTCGGAAAATCGGCAGTTCCGTGATCATAAATCAGTCCGCCACCGGGAACTCCGCCCACACGTGCTTGGTGTCGTCCTCGATGTACCAGCCGATCTCCAGCGCGAACTTCTTCGCCAGCTGAAGCCCGAGCCCGCCGGCACCGGGCGGCCGGTCGTCGGTGTACTGCGGGATCACGTCGGGGCTGTGGTCGGCGACGTCCAGGACAAAGATCGATTTGGTACGCCCCAGCCGCACGATCGTCGGCGGCAGGCCGTGCCGCAGGGCGTTGGTCGCGAGTTCCGTGGCCACCAGGACCATCTTCTCGGGGATCTCGTCCAGCTGCGCACCCGCCGGCAGTGGCTGACCGGTGATGGCCTCGTGCAGACCGGCCCGCAGGACCCGTAGCTGTGCCGGGGTGTCGAGCACCCAGCTCTGCAGCTCGATCATGCCCGGCGGTGACTGTGCGCTCAGGAAGGCCATGCTCGTCTTCTTGCCCAATGACGCTCATGATCATGCTGCCGTCACCCGTGGGCGGCGCACCGAGCCCAGTTTGACCTTTCTTGCAGTTCCGCGTGAGGACCTAGCGCTACGGCGGTGCATTACGTAGAGCTATCCGGGAACAAAGTTCACGGGAGGAACGACGTGCTGAAGTTCAAGAACGCGGAGGAACAGGCGGCCTGGAACATGGCAGAGGCTCTGAGCGAGAAGGGGTTCTCCTGCATGAGGCAGGCGGAGGAAGCCGCGGAGAACTTCCGGTCCGGCAAGATGCAGATGCGGCGCAACTTCAAGGCGCGCGGGATGTCCGAGGTTGACGCCGACATCCGCTGGTCAGGCACGACCGCGGCGAAGAAGGCGCTGTCGGACAACGGCTGGTACATGTCCCAGGCGACCATGTACAACGAGGCGGCCGCCGCGCAGTACGCGAAGGCGCTCTATCTCAAGAACTCCGACGGGATCTAACTGGCGGGCAGGCCGGTGCCGCCGAGGTCGGCGGTCCGGCCAGCCGCGTACCCCAGCCGGCGGCCGGTGCCGGCCAGGCGGCGCGGCCCCAGCCGCATGAGCTTCGGGTAGGTCTCGTCGCGCTTGCGGTCCACCAGCTCGGTGCGGTCGACCAGCACGAGGGCGGCGCCGGGAACGTCCGCGGCCGCCTCACGCTCCGCCTCGGTCAGGCGGTTCCGGATCGCCTCGGTGAAGCCGACCAGCCACGAACGCCGGAACGCCGCCGGATGGTCGAAGCTCGGCACCGCCGTGGCGGCCAGCCCGTGGGCGGCCTGCACGAGCAGCGACGTGAAGAGCAGCTCGACACGTTCCAGGTCGGCGGCATGGCCGAACAGATGGATCCGCGCCGCGCCGCGGCGCTCCAGATGAACAACCCGGCAGCGCATCGCAACGGCGACGGCTCCGAGCAACCCGGCCTTGTCCCTCGCGTACGGCGGCACGACCGTCACCACACGGTCACCCACCGGATCGAGGGCCGGATCGGCGCCCGCGAGCAACGCCTGGTCGACGCCGTACTTGGCGATCAGCTGAGCGGCCTTGGCGGTGAACGCCTCCGCCTCGGCCGGCGTGCAGGCGGGATCCTCGGCCTTCGCGAGCAGCTTCCGGACCCGAGCCAGCAGCGGATCGTCGCTCATGCCGCCCGATGCCGCAGAGTCGCCACAGTCGAACCCGCCAATGCCAGCAGGCAGTCAGGGAGCTGGCCGTCGGCGATCGCGGCGCCGAAGAGGGCCTCACCGGTGGAGATGTCGCCGTTGACGTACGCGCTGACGAACCGCGCCACCCAGCGCTTGTCGTACCGCGCGTCGTCGATCCCGGGGAAGTCGAGTGTCCAGGCACCCCTGGGCACGTTCTGTCCCACCATCGTCGCAGCGAGACACCAAGCCACGTCGTACGCCCCGACGACCCCCGACCGGTCGACGACCGCGTCGAAGGTCCCCACCACAGCGTCGCTGTCGCCGCTGAGCGCGCAGTGCAGCACCTGCGCCGCGTCGTCCAGGGCGTGCTGTGGTATGTCCGTCACGTGGGAAAAGGTACGCGGATCCGTCAAGAAACGCCGCTCAGGCGCCCCGAAGGAGGCACGTGATCCGGGACGTGCAGACCCGGTCGCCGTCCTCGTCGGTGATGACGATCTCGTAGGTCACCGCCGTGCGGCCCCGGTGCACGGGCGTCGCGACCCCGGTGATGACCCCGGAACGCACACCCTTGTGGTGCGTGGCGTTGATGTCGACCCCGACGGCGAACGGACGGTCGACCGTCGCACCGTGCAGCACCGCCCCGACCGAGCCCAGCGTCTCCGCGAGCACGCACGACGCACCACCGTGCAGCAGGCCGTAGGGCTGCGTGTTGCCCTCGACCGGCATCGTGCCGACCACCCGTTCCGGGGTCGCCTCGGTGATGTCGATGCCCATCCGCTCGCCGAGCGCGCCGCCGCCGGCGCTGCCGAAGAGCTTCTGCAAGCCGTCCGCCGCTGTACTCATGCCGGGCTACGTTACCGGTGAGTTGCGGGGCCGCCAGCGACTTCGGTCACACCGGCTGGCACGTTCCCGGGAGCAAACACGAGCGGCAGGTCTCTAGATTCGATCTCGGTCCCGGGTCGCGAGGGGGCGACCCGGGCCCTACGTTGGGCAGAACGCTTTCCGACGCATCACCGAGGAGACAGTTCATGAGTGAGCCCCAGGAGATCGTCGAGACCCGCGGCAACGACCGCGTGGACCTGCTTGCGACCGACACGAACGGAGACGGCAAGCCCGACGTCTGGGTCTCCGACACCGACGGTGACGGCAAGGCCGACCTGTTCCAGTTCGACACGGACGGCGACGGCAAGGTCGACATCACCATGGTCGACCTGGACGAGGACGGCACCCCGGACACGATCGTGGACGGCGACGGCGGCCTGCCTCCTAAGATCTGACGATCAGCCGCCGCCGAGTGTGCTGATGGCGGCCCAGAGAACGGCGATGGCGAGGGCCGTGGTGAAGACCGTCGAGGCGGTCCGGCGCCACGGTCCTTTCCCCTCGGGCGCGATCGCCTCCGGGTGACCGAGGCCCGCCAGGATGCGGCGCTGCCGGCGTACCTCGTGGCACCAGGGCTCCAGGTCGGTGCGGCCACGGCTGAGCTCGACCGCCAGCTGGGCCTGAGCACGCTGGAGCCGGCGTACGGCCGCTCGGGCCCGGAAGCCCGCCCGGGTGCGGGCGTGCCAGCGGGCGCTGGCCCGTCGTGACCCGGCTTTCAGAGCCTCGAGCTCGTCCGGGGTGATCAGTTCCGGGTCGTCGAGCGTGGCCAGCTGAGCGGCGTAGTAGTCCGCCTCGCGGTCGTGTGCCGCGCGGACCAGCACCATGATCAGCAGCAGTGGTGGCAGGCCCTTGAAGACCAGCACCGCGAGCAGGGCCAGAGCACCGTTGCCGAGACCATCGCGGAAGAGCGGCGAGTTCCACAGCACGTGTGACGCCCAGGCGCCGAAGACCGCGAGCATCGCGACGCCGAGCCGGGTGTGCCAGCCCCGGTCGGCGCGGACGACCAGATAGCCGATGCCGGCGCCGGCCAGCGCGCCGAAGAGCGTGTGACTCCACAGACCGGCGAGGAAACCCCGCAGCAGGAACGTCGTGAGCACCGGCTCGATGTGGTCGCCACGGCCGGCGAGCGCGACGGCGCCCAGCGCGTACACGATGTCTTCGATGATCTGGAAGCCCAGACCGACCATCGCGCCGTAGACGACACCGTCGAGCACGCTGTTGACCTGCGCCCGGGCGACCAGCACGATCGCCACCACGCCGAGGGTCTTGGCGATCTCCTCGACGGTCGGCCCGGCCAGCGCGGCTCCCCAGTCGGCCGCGAGGTGCGGTGAGCCGAGCTTGGCGATGAGGTCGTCGAGCGCCGCGCTGCCCGGGATGGACACGGACGTGGCGACCAGACCACCCCAGGCGAAGGCCAGCGCCATCAGCGCGGGCGGCTCCCGCTCGAGGAAGTCCAGCTCGCTGACGACGAACCAGAACGGGACGGCCAGCAGCGCGAAGAGGGCGACGGCGGTCAGGGTCGCGAGCGGATAGGTGCCGGCGAACCGCCCGCCGATCATGGCGATCCGGACCCCGCCGGCCACGAGGACGGCCAGCACGACCCAGAACGCGGGCAGCCGCATGAGCCCCAGGCCCGGCGTGTCCCCGGGCTGCACCGGCGCGGTCCGGGCACTGCGCAGCCGGGGCTCGGCAGTCACGAGGTCGCCTCCGGGTCGTATCGCAGGGTCCTGGTGCTCGCGTCGATCGCGGGCAGGGTCCGGCCGAGGTCGAGGTCGGCGCCGCTGACGGTTACCTCGATGGTGTGGCCGTCGGCGACGAACACGGCGTAGCGGCCGCCACGGCCCGGCGCCGTGTAACCGCCCTGCAGACCGGCCAGACCCGTGCCGGTGGCGACGGTCAGCTCGGTGCCGGTGACCTGATAGCCGGACGTACCCGTGATCCGCTGGCGGAGACCGACCGCGGCCGCGGCGAGGTCACCGTCGAACGGCCGCACCGTGATCAGGTAGCGGACCGGCCCGAGCCGGAACAGGACCGTTCCCGAGTCGTCGGTCGGTCTGGTCTCGGTGACGTCGATGCGCGATCCGGGCGGTGGGACGACGGTCACACCGGCACCGATCACGTACGGGCGGTCGGTCGCAACGGGGCGGTCGGAGGGCAACCGGCGGTCCAATGCGGGCAGTCCGACGGCGATGCCGGCGAGCGCCGCGACGAGGCTGAGCGCACCGAGGAGGTTGGTCAGCTGACGCCGCGTGACCCACCCCATCCCAATACGCTAACGGGCGGTACGCGAGGTCTCTCGGCATAGAACGTTTTGTCCGTTTACTCCGAACGTTCGCGCAGGAACTCCGGAGGCACCGTCGCGGTGAGCCAGACACCGTTCTCGCTGCGGTGGAAGACGTGACCGGACCCGGCCATCGCCCCCGCCCTGACCTCGAGGACGACCACGTCCGTGGAGCGGCGGCGACCGACGACCAGGGCCGTCGGGACGTCGGGCGACAGGTGGACGTGGTTGCGGCTCCGCGGCCGCAGGCCCTCTTTCCTGATCGAGGCGAGGTTCGCCCGGGGCGTTCCGTGGAAGAGGACCGGCGGCGGCTCGACCGCGGCCAGCTCGAGGTCGACGTTCACCCGCCGGGAGTGGCCCTGGCTCGCACGGATCCGATCGGCACCGTCGGCGCCCGGTGCGACGGCAAAGCGGGACTTGTCGTTGCCGGCGACCACGGCGTCGAGGTCGGCGCGGGAGATCTTCAGCGCGGCGAGCAGCTCGGCGACCGGCACCCAGCCGTTCGGGTCGAGGGTGAGGCCGGCGGTCTCGGGCCGGTGACGCAGCACGAGCGACAGCCGCTTGCTGAGCCGGACCTGCTCCCGGGTCAGGGCGGTCATGTCCTCAGCTCCATGACCGCAAGGTAGTAAGGCCGGTCGGCGGTGTCGACGGAATTCAACCGCCACGGGGAGCCCGCGAGCAGTTGCTCCAGCTCGTCGACCGAGCAGTTGAGGTAGTCGAACCAGTCGGTCGCCAGCAGCCGGTAGCGCAGCCGCAACCGCAGCTGCCCGCCGAGCCGCCCCCGGTCCCGGTTGCGCTGGTGATAGGCCACGTGGACGGGGTCCGTCGTGCCGTACGGGTCGGTGCCCTGCGCGATGATCCGGGCGCCCGGACGGGCCAGCTCTGCGAGCGCCGCCAGGAATGCCGGTGCGCGTTCCGGCCCCTCGATCAGCCCGAGGTTGTTGCCGAGCAGCAGGAACGTGTCGTAGCGGGCGGTCGAGCGGGCGTACGCGTCGACGGTGTTGAGCACGGTGTCCCGCAGCCCCCGTTTGCGCGCGACCTCGATGGCGCCGGCCGAGGTGTCCAGCCCGGTGACCGCCATGCCGCGCTTCTGAAGCTCCAGGGCCGTACGCCCGGCGCCGGCACCGATGTCGAGCACCGCGCCCCGCACCAGCCGCAGGGCCCGATGGTCGTGCGGCTGCCACTCGTCCGGCTCGGCGAGGTAGTGGTCGGCGGGCGCGCCGTTGATCAGCCCGTCGTCGCGTTCGATGATCTCGATGACCGGCCGGGGCACCCGCCCACCGGCCAGCGGCCGTGGCCCGATCCCCGTACGCACGGCGTACGCGTCGCGCACCAGGTCACCGAAGACGTCTCCGAGCGGTGGCTCATCCATTGTCATTACTCTTGGCCCATGCCGACGCTGGAGCAACTGGGTTCCGAGAAGTACGTCCTGCTGACCACGTTCCGGCGCGACGGCCGGGCGGTGGCGACGCCGCTCTGGGTGGTCCCGGACGGCACGGGCGTGGCGTTCTGGACGCCCGCCGACACCGGCAAGGTCAAGCGCATCCGCAACAGCGGACGGGTCACCCTGGCGCCGTGCGACGTGCGCGGCAACGTCAAAGGCGAGGCCGTCGAGGCGACGGCCCGGATCGGCGACGGTGCCGACCGCCGCCGGATCGGCGCCACGCTTCAGCGGAAGTACGGCCTGATGGGCCGGCTCACCATGCTGGGCAGCCGTCTGCGCCGGGGCGTCGACGGCACGGTCGCCGTTCTGGTTTCCTGATGTCCTGAAGATCGAAGAAGGGGCGACTGCCCTGCGGCATTCGCCCCTTTATCGATCTCTCGGTCGACTGCGGTTCGTTCAGTCGCCCTGGCGCTGCGTGGGAATCTGCCCCTGCAGCAGGGCGCGAACCTCCGACTCACGGTAGCGACGGTGCCCGCCCAGGGTGCGAATTGCACTGAGCTTGCCCGCCTTGGCCCACCGGGTGACGGTTTTCGGGTCGACACGGAACATCGACGCCACCTCGGCCGGCGTGAGTAGCGGCTCAGGATCATGCGTACGCGATGCCATCGGTCACTCCTCCACAGGTACCTAAAGACATCGGCCGGGGTCCCGCCGGCCGGTGCGTCTCTCATGGTCCGGCTAGTCCCCGATGTCCGACATGGGCCGAACGGCCGAACGTCCCTAGATAGACGGTTGAAGCATGCCCGATTAATACCTGTTTTCTACGCCAGAAAGTGTCTTGTTTGGACCGATTATCACGCTTCGCGGGTCGGCGATCACGAAGAGTGTTCGCCTAGAAAGCGCTTTCCGGGGCAGCGTTCCGTGCCCGTTCGTCCCATTTTCCCAGGTCAGAGCGTTACAAACGTCGATCAGTTGCAGCGTTCGAGCAACTGGACCGCGCGCCACCGCGCGACGAGCTTCTCGTAGGCCTCCGTGGCGGCGTCGGCGTCACCCCGGGAGAGGGCGGAAAGTCCCGCGGCCACCAGTCCGGGTGAATCGTCCTCCGACAGGGCCTCGGCATCGAGCAGGCCGGTCAGGCCGCCGTAGTCCAGCTCGACGATCGACCGCGGGTGGAACTCCTCCAGCCACCGGGTGCCCTCCTCGACGGCCTCGGTGATCGGAGCGTCGCCCAGCGACTTGCGCAGCACCGACACGGCCCGGTGCGCCCGGCGCCGGGCCTTCGAGATCTCCGTGCGGTAGCGCAGCGTGCGCTTGCCGTCGGCCAGGTTGATCTCGCGCTCGTCCAGGTCGACAAAAACGAACCAGCGCAGCGGCACACCCCAGGTCGCGATCTGCTCGTGCACCCGCGGCACCCCGTGCTCGAGCACCTTGGCCCCGCTGCGCCAGTCCTCGACGATCGCCTTGGCCTGGCCGGCCAGGACCGGAGGCACAAAGGCGTCGGCGAGCACGCTGGGCACACCGTCGCGGGCGTTCAGGGCGGCCTCGGCGACCCGAAGGCGAAGGTTCCAGGGGCAGACCAGCAGCGTGTCGGCCCACTCCATGACGTAGGCCTCGTCGGGGAGATCGGGCAGACGGGTCCAGCCCGCGCCCAGCGCCTCCAGCACGGCTGTGCGCTGACGAACCGGCCCCTCGACGGGGCCCAGCGCCCGGCCCTCCCGCGCATACCGGCGCCAGAAAATCTGACGGTCCCGGTCGAAGGCGGTCAGCGGTTCGTAAACCCGCAGGTACGACGCGAACAGTGACGGCACGGCGCGATCCTTTCACGAAATCGCCCCCGATTGACTTGTGGCACGGAGCCAATCAGGGCGTCCGATTCGCGACTAGGCTCGCTCCTGACCGGCACACCCCGCCGGAGCAGGCAGCCAGGCCCCACGAGGGCGGCAACCTCACACCTGTAGGAGAGAGCAGTCATGGGCGTGTTCGTAAGCAGCGACGGCACCGATGCCGCCGGGCACGAGCAGGTCGTCTTCTGCCAGGACCGGCACACCGGCCTGAAGGCGATCATCGGCATCTACTCCACGGCCCTCGGGCCCGCGCTGGGCGGCACCCGGTTCTACCCGTACGAGAGCGAGGAGGCGGCGCTCACCGACGTGCTGAACCTCTCGCGGGGTATGGCGTACAAGAACGCGCTGGCCGGCCTCGACCTCGGCGGTGGCAAGGCCGTCATCTGGGGTGACCCGGGCCAGGTGAAGTCCGAGGCGCTGCTCAGGGCATACGGCCGCTTCGTGGAATCGCTCAACGGCCGCTACTACACCGCCTGTGACGTCGGCACCTACGTGCCGGACATGGACGTCATCGCCCGTGAGACCCGCTACGTGACCGGCCGCAGCCTGGAGCACGGCGGTGCCGGTGACTCCTCGATCCTCACCGCGTGGGGCGTCTTCCAGGGCATGCGCGCCGCCGCCGAGCACACCTGGGGCAGCCCCACCCTGGCCGGACGCCGCGTCGGTGTCGCCGGGCTGGGCAAGGTCGGCAAATATCTGGCGGGTCACCTGATCGAGGACGGCGCCTCCGTGGTCGCCACCGACGTCAACGAGGCCGCGCTCGAGTGGGCCCGCACCACCTACCCGCAGATCGACCTCGTGGCCGACACCCAGACCCTGATCACCAGCGACATCGACGTGTACGCGCCCTGCGCGCTCGGCGGTGCGCTGGACGACGACACGGTGCCCGCTTTGCGGGCCAAGGTCGTCACCGGCGGCGCCAACAACCAGCTGGCCCACCCCGGCATCGAGAAGCTCCTCGAGGAGCGCGGCATCCTCTACACGCCCGACTACGTGGTGAACGCCGGTGGTGTGATCCAGGTGGCCGACGAGATCGAAGGCTTCAACTTCGAGCGGGCCAAACTGCGGGCGACCCGGATCTTCGACACCACCGGTCAGATCCTGCGTCTCGCCGACGACGAAGGCGTGCCGCCGGCGGTCGCCGCCGACCGCCTCGCCGAACGTCGTATGGCGGAGGTCGGCCGGCTCCGGAGCATCTTCCTCGGTTGAGCAAGGTTGCGCTGTTTTGTACACCATCGCGCGTCGGGTCCGTGACAAGCGACGACGCGCGATGGTGGTACACGCAACCCGAGGTGCCGAAGCAGGCGTCGTCCATGTACCGTAAGACCCACGAGAGATGCCTGACGTCATCGGGGCCCGCCTTCGGGCTGCCCCGAATTCTGTGCGAGGGGGTCGAGCCATGGGGCGCGGCCGTGCTAAGGCCAAGCAGACGAAGGTGGCCCGGGAGTTGAAGTACCACTCCCCGAACACCGACCTCACCGCCTTGCAGCGCGAACTGGCGGGTGCCGGTGGTAAGTCCGACCATCATTTCGACGACGACAATGATCAGCTCGTCGACGATGATGACGAGGACGATGCGGACGACGACCAGGATCCCTGGTCGCCGACAAGGCGCTGACCCGTATCGCACAGAGCACGCGGCTTACCGCGTGCTCCAGTGTGTCGTGGTCTTTCCGCAGTTATTCCGACGCGATTGAAGCCCACGCGGTCTGCACCGCGTGGGCTTCATGAGCCGCATTCTCAGCGGGGACGGTTGTTCCAGTTGTAGAACGTCGGGATGTTCTCGAAGTGGTTCCAGGCGCAAACCGCCGAGCCTTCCTTCGTCGTGGTCTCCGCGCGCCTCTGCCGGGCCTCCTCCGCCTCCTCGAGGAGCGCGGCCAGCCCGGTCCGGGTCTCCTGCACCCGTGCCGTCACGGGATCGGTCTCCACGCGGTCAGACAGCCGTGGGCTCGTGATCTCGGGCATGGTCCAGCACTCCCTCCAGTAGGCGAATCTTGCTGTTACGACAGTGGTCCGTCTCCGTGACGTCGAAACGGCCCTGCTCGAAGTAGCGGTTGGCCGCGTGCGCGCCGCCGCAGAAGCCGAAATAGGGGCACCGGGCGCGACAGGCCTCCACGCCGTCCAGGAACTCCCGGATCCAGGGTGTCTCCGTGGCCCGCTCCAGGATCTCGCCGAGCGGGGTCGTCAGCACGTTACCGCTGGAGAAGTCGCCGTACCGGGGATCGTGGAAGCCGGCCAGCTCCGGCGACAGCAGCACCACCGAGCCGTCCTCCGCCACCGTCGGAATCGGGTCCAGCCGGCGCGGCAACACCTGGTCGGCCGTCCCGTCGAGGACCGCTGCGGCGTACCGGAGGGACCACTCGACCTCCCGGAGGTGGATCCGGGGGTCCTGACGCCAGGCACCGACCAGCTCGGCCCAGAAGGCGGTCACCTCCGCGGCCGGATGCCGGTTGTCACGCTTGTTGACCCCCTCGAGCTCCTCGACGTTGATGCCGAGGACGTCACAGCCCAGCTCGAGGAAGTAGGCGTACAGCTCGGTGGCCAGGCCCGGCTCCGGATTGCCCACGACGCAGAGCGCCGAGAACGGGATCCCGTGCCGGTGGAGCGCTTCGACGCCACGCATGATCCGGGCATAAGCGGGCTTGTCACCACGGGTGACCCGGTCACCGTTGCGTGCCTCCGGGCCGTCCACGCTCACGCTGACCCGGATCTGCCGCTCGGTGAAGAACTTGCACCACGCGTCGTCGATCAGCGTGGCGTTGGTCTGGACGTGGTGCTCGACATCGTCCGCGAAGGGCTCGAGCAGGGCCGCAAAATGGTCCCGCCCGGCGGCCAGCGGCTCGCCACCGTGCCAGACGACCGAAAATCTCCCCGTACGCGACCAGGGGTTCACCGACGCCGCGACCGCCCGCGCGACCTCGACCGACATCTTCCTGTCCACCTGACGGAACGGCAGGTAGCAGTAGGAACAGTCGAGGTTGCAGAGAGTGGTGGGCTGCATGACGACGTAGGTGGGAGTCGTCGAGATGCCCCGCATCCCACTCCATGGTTGTGCCACCGCTGGTCCACCCCCGTCCGTCGTCAGGCTAAGCGTCGTCGTCCACCCTTCCGGCGCAAAAAGGAACCGCGTGTGCCGACGTATCGACACACGCGGATCATTTCATACCAAGCGCGAGAAAACTTCAGCCTCGGGTGTACTGGCCGACCATCTGGACCTGGCCGGTGCCCTCGATGACCTCGCCGACCTGCCACGCCTCGACGCCGCGGCCGGTCAGATAGGCCATCGCCCGGTCGGCGTCGTCCGAGGAGACGATCGCGAACATGCCCACGCCCATGTTGAACGTGGCCTCCATCTCGACGTCCTCGATGCGGCCCTTGGCCTGGATCAGATCGAAGATCGGCTGGGGGCGCCACGACGAGCGGTCCACGACGGCGTCGACGTGCTCCGGCAGGATCCGGACCAGGTTGCCCGGGATGCCACCCCCGGTGACGTGCGAGAACGCGCGGACGTCGGTCTCCTCGATCAGGCCGAGGCAGTCCTTCGCGTAGATCTTGGTCGGCGTGAGCAGCTCCTCGCCGAGGGTGCGCTGACGGCCGAAGTCCTCCATCACCGTGTCGAGCCGCATCCGGCCGGCGCCCAGCAGCACGTGGCGCACCAGCGAGTAACCGTTGGAGTGCAGACCCGACGAGCGCATCGCGATGACCGCGTCACCGATCTCGACCCGGTGCGCGCCCAGGATCTCGCTCTCCTCGACCACACCGACGCCGGTGGCGGAGACGTCGTACTCGTCCGGGCGCAGCACACCCGGGTGCTCGGCGGTCTCGCCACCCAGCAGGGCACAACCGGCATAGCGGCAGCCGTCCGCGATGCCCGCGCCGATCTCGGCGACCTTGTCCGGCACGACCTCGCCACAGGCGATGTAGTCGAGCAGGAAGAGTGGCTCGGCGCCGCAGGCCACGAGGTCGTCCACGACCATGGCGACCAGGTCGATACCGATCGTGTCGTGGATGTCGAGCTGCTGGGCGATCACCAGCTTGGTGCCCACGCCGTCGGTGGACGAGGCGAGGATCGGGCTCTTGTACTTCTGGGTGTTGAGCTTGAAGAGACCGGCGAAGCCACCCAGGTCACCCATGACCTCGGGGCGGGTCGTCTTCTTGACCTTGGACTTCAGCAGCTCGACCGCGCGCTCACCGGCGTGGATCGAGACGCCGGCGTCCGCGTACGTCACCGTGCGCTTGCGCCCGCTCCGGCCGGCACCTGCCGACCACGGCTGGTGGTCGGCGCCTTCAGCACCGCTGGATCCGGCACTGTTGCGCTCGGACACGTGCGTCACGGTTCTCCCCTTAGTGCGCGGATGCCCGCGCGGTTCGCAGCCTTCGATGCCGCTGTCTACGACGTCTCGGGTGGTGCTGATGGTTCCCTCGGCAACTTACGGGCGGCGCAGGGCGTCGACGCCGCCCGGGCTCCCCACCAACGGCTTGGCGGTCTCCCGCTCGCCCTCGGTGTACTGCTCGTCCTCATAATCCTGCTCGAGCCCGGCCACCGCAGCACTCGTGGCCTGCGAACTCGCATCCGGCATCGCGGCGCGCTTGCCGACCGACTCCAGCAGGTGCTTGCCGATCAGGTGACCGGCCGGCAGCTCGATCGGGTACTGACCATCGAAGCAGGCCATGCAGAGCCGCGTCTTCGGCTGCTCGGTCGCCTGGACCAGGCCGTCCAGCGAAACGTAACCGAGCGAGTCGGCGCCGATCGAGCGCCGGATGCCGTCGATCTCCAGGCCGTTGGCGACCAGCTCGGCCCGGGTCGCGAAGTCGATGCCGTAGAAACACGGCCACTTCACCGGCGGCGAGGAGATGCGCACGTGCACCTCGAGGGCGCCGGCCTCCCGCAGCATCCGGATCTGGGCGCGCTGCGTGTTGCCGCGCACGATCGAGTCGTCGATCACGACGATCCGCTTGCCGCGGACGACCTCGCGCAGGGGGTTCAGCTTGAGCCGGATCCCGAGCTGGCGGATCGTCTGCGAGGGCTGGATGAAGGTCCGGCCGACGTAGGCGTTCTTCATGAAGCCGGCGCTGTACGGGATGCCGGACGCCTCGGCGTAACCGATCGCGGCCGGGATGCCCGACTCCGGGACACCGATGACCAGGTCGGCCTCGACCGGATGCTCCTTGGCCAGCTTGCGGCCGACCTCGACACGGGCCGAGTAGATGTTGCGCCCGGCGATCGTGGTGTCGGGGCGGGCGAGATAGACGTACTCGAAGAGGCAGCCCTTGGGCTCCGGCGCCGCGAAGCGGGTGGAGCGCAGGCCGTGCTCGTCTATCGCGATGATCTCGCCGGGCTCGACCTCGCGGACAAAACTCGCCCCGACGATGTCCAGGGCGGCCGTCTCGCTGGCCACGGCCCAGCCGCGCTCCATCCGGCCCAGGACCAGCGGGCGGACGCCCTGCGCGTCGCGGGCGGCGTACAGAGTGCTCTCGTCCATGAAGACGAAGCTGAAGGCGCCGCGCAGGCGCGGGAGGACCTCGAGGGCCGCGGCCTCGACCGAGAGGTCGGGGCGGCTCGCCAGCAGGGTCGTCACCAGCGCGGTGTCGGAGGTGCCCATGTCGGCCTCGAGACCGCGCTCGGCGACCTCACGGGCGAGCTCGGCGGTGTTGACCAGGTTGCCGTTGTGGGCCAGCGCGATCGTCGTGCCCGCTGTGGTGGCCCGGATCGTCGGCTGGGCGTTCTCCCAGTTGGAGCCGCCGGTGGTCGAGTAACGGGTGTGGCCGATGGCCAGGTGACCACGGAGGCTGGCCAGGGTCGGCTCGTCGAAGACCTGGGAGACCAGGCCGAGATCCTTGTAGACCACGACGCCCGAGCCGTCACTGACGGCGATGCCGGCCGCTTCCTGGCCGCGGTGCTGCAGTGCGAAAAGCCCGAAATAGGTGAGTTTCGCGACCTCTTCCTCCGGGGCCCAGACACCGAAGACGCCGCAGGCATCCTGGGGTCCGCGGTCCTGGGGGTCGAGATCGTCGGTCAACCGGCCGTCGCCTCGGGGCACGCGCTTGCTCCCTCATGCTGATCTGCTCGAGCTTGCTGGTCTGTTCCGACGGCCCAGTGTACGCGAGACGGAGACCACTCAACTCGGGTGCACAGGGAGGTACGGAGTGAGATCTGTGCGTATTCCACTGGCCCGCACCCGGCCCGACTCCACCGCATCGGCCCAGGCCAGGCGGCCGGTGGCGACGAGCAGCCAGGTCATCGGATCGGTCTCGACCACATTGGGCGGTGTGCCGCGGGTGTGCCGCGGCCCCGCGACGCACTGAATCGCACCGAAAGGTGGAATCCGGACCTCCACCGATCGGCCCGGAGCGGTTCGCGCGAGCTCGGTCAGCAGCGCTCGCACCGCGTCACGCAGCACTGATCGCTCGGGTTCGTCACCTTGGTCCAGCGCGTCCAACGCGCTGGTCACGGACTCGGATTTATTGTGCGCAGGAGACACGTCGGGACAATACGACCCGCCCGGAGACAAGATCCCGGCGGCCCTGGGTCGCGCAGAAGTCGTGCGACAGGGCATAGTGGCCGACGGTGTGTACTCGTCGCGGGATCTATGGGGCAACTTGAAGCAGCCCGGGCCCGTGCGACCCGGAAGGCGGTGGACGTGACAACGCACCTACGAGCCAGGGCTCTCCAGGCCGGTGCGTTCCTGGCACTGATCGGCGGCGCCATTGCCGTCGCGCCACCAGCTGCATTGGCGGAAACGCCGACAGTAACGGTGACCTCACTGTCAGGCAACGTCCCTTCCGGCGGTCAGACCGTCCTGAAGTACAAGGTCTTCAACAAGAACCTCAACGTCCCGGGCGCCGAGACGGGCGTCGCGATCGTGATCCAGGCCGACGGCATGGAGTGCGACAAGTGCGACTTCTCCGATGACGTCGCTCCTCAGCAGACCAAAGAATTCAGCGCGACGCTGAAGGCCGGCAACGTCGCTCCTGGTGAGACCCAGCAGGTGCAGGTCAGCATCAGCGCGACGATCGGCAATTCCCCCGCGGGCACCGCCGGCCGCAGGGTCATCATCCGCGGCGAGGACAAGCCCGAGACCGTGCGCCAGGTCAGCGGCAAGGTCAAGGACCAGGACGGCAAGGCCGTCTCGGGTGCGCTGGTCGGTCTGCAGGACTCCCAGGGACACCAGTTCTCGACGAACTCCAACGGCGACGGCGGCTACTCGTTCACCTCGTCGGACGACAAGCCCATCTCCGTCGGCGTCATGGCGGTCGGCGCCAACAAAGAGGGCTACAAGGTCACCTCGGTCAACGTGCAGGGCAAGGCCGGCAAGTCGGTCAACGTGCCCCTCACCCTGACCTCGACCACCCCGACATCACCCTCGGCCAGCCCGTCACCCTCGGCCAGCCCGACCACCGAGCCGACCGACGAGGCCACCGACGACGAGACCGCGGCGACCGACGAGTCGGCTGCCGCAGCGGACACGACGCCGACCTCGGGTGACGACGAAGGCTCCGGCTCGCTGCTCTACATCATCCTCGGCGGTCTGCTGGTCGCAGCGGGCATCGGCGCGATCGTGCTGGTCCTGATGCGCCGCAAGGCCGGCGACGACCCGGACGGCACCGACGGCCCCGACTCCCCCCTGGGCGTACCGCCCGCGGGCGGCGGCGGCCGGTACGCCGGTGCGGACGAGACGCGGCTGGCGGGTGCGCCCGTGGGCGGGCTCGCGAGCGACGCCACGATGATCGCCCCGCGGTCGGGTGCACCGTCCATGGCGGACGCACCCACGATGATTCACCAGGCTGCTCCGGCACTCGACGAGTTCCCAGACCCGTACGGCGCGCCGATCCCCCAGGGCGGCGGCTACAACGCGCCCGGTGGCTGGGGCACAGCCGGTGCGGCTGCGGGTGCTGCCGGCGCGTACGGCACGGCCACACAGTTCGGTGGCGCCCCGGTGCCGCCGCAGAACGGTGGATACGCCGACCAGGACGACAACGCGTACGGCGCCTACGGCGCGCCTCAGGGCGGCTACAACGACGCTGACGGATACGACCAGGCAGCTCCGTACGGCGCACCGCAGGGTGGCTACGAAGCCCCGCAGCAGCGGTACGACGAGCCGACCGGCATGTACCGCCCCGAGCCCAACGGCGGCTACCCGCCGGAAGCCGCCTACCCCGACCAGGGTGGTTACGGCGCCGAGCCGGCGTACGGCCAGCCCGGTTACGGCCAGCCCGGTTACGGTCAGGGCGCCGACGACTACGCCGCCCCGGCTGCCCAGCCGCCGGTTCAAGGTGGCGGCTACCAGGGCGGTGCCTACGGCGCTCCCGCGGAGCCCGCCGACCAGGGTGGCGGCTACGGCGCGTGGGACGGCCAGGACGACGGTGGCGCTTACGCTCCCCCGGCCGGCGGCGGCACCTACGGCGGCGGCGCTGCCGGGACCTACGGCGGCGCGCCCGCCCAGGGTCAGCCTTACGGCGGCGACAACTACGGCGGCGCACCGGCAGGCGGCGACAACTACGGCGCTCCGGCCGCCGGCGGCGGTTACGGCGGTGCCCCGGCCGGTGGCTACGGCGCCGACCAGGGCGGTTACGACCCCCGGGCCACGTACGGGCGGCCGGAAGGCTACGACCAGCAGGGTGGCGGCCGCGGCCAGCAGCCCCCGCCGCCGCAGGGTGGCGGCTACGGCGCCGACCAGGGTGGCTACGGTGCTGACCAGGGCGGCTACTACGGCGCCGACCAGCAGCAGGGCCGCCACGGTGGCCAGCCGCGGCAGCAGCCGCCGGAGCAGGCCCGGCCGGGCCAGCGCCGTCCGCTCGACTACCTGGACGACTGACACACCGGATCGTCAAAGCGGGCCCCGTCACTGACGGGGCCCGCTTTTTCATGCCTGTTCCGAGGTCGAAGACCGCGCCGGGCGTATGACCCGCCAGCCAGGCCCAACCACCGGCGGCGTCGGGTGTCCGCAGCTGGCTGCCCGGCGCACCACCCGCCAGCGAGACCCAACCACCGGCCGCGCCGGGTGCCGGCGGTGGAAAGCAGAACGCCACGGCTGGGCGGGTGCCCGGCCGTGGCGTTTCTGATTGCTGCTGCGCGGTCAGTCCTTGTTTTCGGGCTTCTCCGCGGCGGCCGGAGCGGCCGGGATGTCGGCCACCTCGGCGGCCGGACCGGTCTCCTGCGCCTCGGGCTTCTCGGCAGGCTCGTCCACGTCGGACGAAGCAGCCTCGGACGAAACAGCGTCGGAGGAGGCAGCGTCGGATGAAACGGGCTCGGACGGGATCGCCTCGGGTGCCGCCGGCTCGCTGATCTCCAGCGTGATCGACGGGCCGGTATCCGATGCGCCGATGTCCGATGCGGGCTCGTCCACCGAGGCGACGGGCTCAGACGCAGCAGCCGCGACGGCCGGGCGGATGATGCCCTCGGCCGGGCTGCCGAACAGGTTGCGCATCGTGGCCGTGAAGGCCTCGCGCAGCTCGTCCAGGCCGATCGTGAACTCGTTGTGCACCTCGAGCACGGGCTCCTCGGCGGTGACGCCGATCTGCACGCAGGCGACGTTGTGCTCGGCGGCGAGCGCCACGAACGCCTTGTCGTGGCCGCGTGGGACGGCGACGAGGGCGCGGCCGGCCGACTCGCTGAACAGCCAGACGAACGGGGTGGTGGCCGCGTCCTGCTCGGGGAGCGTGATGCGGGCGCCGACGTTGCGCCGGAGGCAGGACTCGACCAGGACCTGGGCGAGACCGCCGTCGGAGAGGTCGTGCGCTGCGACGATGTGCTCGCGCTCGGAGGCCTGCGCCATCAGGCGGCCGAGGTTCTGCTCGTGTGCCAGGTCGACCTTCGGCGGGCGTCCGCCGAGGTGGCCGTGGGTGACCCAGGCCCATTCGGAGCCGGACAGTTCGCACTCGGTGTCGCCGAGCAGGAAGAGCAGGTCGCCTTCCGCGGTCGGCGGCGGCGGGAAGCCCATCGGGGTGCGCTTGGCCACGTCGGCGAAGATGCCGAGCACACCGACCACGGGGGTCGGGTGGATCGCGGCGGCGCCCGTCTGGTTGTAGAAGCTGACGTTGCCGCCGGTGACCGGGATGCCGAGCTGCTGGCAGCCGTCGGCGAGACCGCGGACGGCCTCGGCGAACTGCCACATGACTGCCGGGTCCTCGGGTGAGCCGAAGTTGAGGCAGTCGGTGACGGCGACCGGGTCGGCGCCGGTGACAGCGACGTTGCGGTACGCCTCGGCCAGCGCCAGCCGCGCACCCTCGTACGGGTCGAGCCGGGCGTACCGGCCGTTGCCGTCGACGGAGAGTGCAACCCCGAGGCCGGTGCGCTCGTCGATGCGCAGCACGCCGGCGTCCTCGGGCTGGGCGAGCACGGTGTTGCCGAGCACGTAGCGGTCGTACTGCTCGGTGACCCAGCTCTTGTCGCAGAGGTTCGGCGACGCGATCATGCGCAGAACGGTCTCGCGGAGCTCGTCCGGCGTGGACGGACGCGGGAGGGTCTCGGCGCGGTCGGCCTGCAGCAGGATCAGGTCGGCGGGTTCCCTTATCGGCCGGGCGTAGACGGGGCCGTCGTCGGCGAGCGAGCCGGGCGGCACGTCCACGACGATGTGGTCGTTCCAGCTGATCAGCAGGCGGCCGGGCTGGCCGTCGGTCTCGCTGGGGGTGACCTCGCCGATGTTGGTCGCCCAGACGCCCCACTTGTCGGCGACCTTGAGGACCTCGTCGAGCTTCTCGGGCGCGACGATCAGGAGCATGCGCTCCTGGGACTCGCTGGCCAGGATCTCGGTCGGCGACATGGAGGCCTCGCGGAGCGGCACGCGCTCCAGGTAGACCCGCATGCCGGTGCCCGCGGCGGCCGCGGTCTCGGTGAGGGCGCAGGTCAGGCCGGCACCGCCGAGGTCCTGGATGCCGACGACCAGACCGGCGTCGTACAGCTCGAGGCAGCTCTCGATGAGCAGCTTCTCCATGAACGGGTCGCCGACCTGCACCGACGGGCGGCGCTGTTCGGCACCTTCGTCGAAGGTCGCCGAGGCGAGCACGGAGACGCCGCCGATGCCGTCACGGCCCGTACGCGCACCGAGCAGGACAACAACGTTGCCGACGCCGGCCGCCTCTTTCTTCTGGAGGCGCTCGACCGGCAGCACGCCGATGCTCAGGGCGTTGATCAGGGGGTTGCCCTGGTAACACGGGTCGAAGACGATCTCGCCGCCGATGTTGGGCAGGCCGAGGCAGTTGCCGTAACCACCGATGCCGGCGACGACGCCGGGCAGCACACGCGCGGTGTCGGGGTGGTCCGCGGCGCCGAAACGCAGCGGGTCCATCACGGCGACCGGGCGGGCGCCCATGGCGAGGATGTCGCGGACGATGCCGCCGACACCCGTCGCCGCACCCTGGTAGGGCTCGACGAAGCTCGGGTGGTTGTGCGACTCGACCTTGAAGGTGACGGCGAGCTCGTCGGAGATCTGCACGACACCCGCGTTCTCACCGATGCCGGCGAGCATGCGGGTGTTCTTCGGGGCCTTCTCACCGAACTGGCGCAGGTGCACCTTGCTCGACTTGTAGGAGCAGTGCTCGCTCCACATGATCGAGTACATCGCCAGCTCGGAGGCGGTGGGACGGCGGCCGAGGATCTGGCGGATCCGGTCGTACTCGTCGTCCTTGAGGCCGAGCTCGGCGTGCGGCTGCAGCTCGTCGCTCGTGTTGAGCGCCCGCTCGACGGTGTCGGGACCCCCGTCGAACTGGTTGATCAGCACGTCCGTGGCAGCGAAGCCGCTCGGCTTGGCGCCCGCCGGCGGCTGGTTCGGGACCCCCGGTGGCGCCGGAGCGCCGCTGGTCGCCGTGTCGTGCTGGGTGGTCATCGGTGGGCTCCCCCTGTGAGCTGCCCGCCCGCGGCCGACCCGGCCAGGTGCCGCAGGGCGGAGGTGAAGAAGCCGAGGCCGTCGAGTGACGGACCGGTCAGCGCCTCCACCGCGTGTTCCGGGTGCGGCATGATGCCGACCACGTTGCCGGCCGCGTTGGTGATCGCGGCGATGTCGCGCTGCGAGCCGTTCGGGTTGCCGCGCGTGTAGCGGGCCACCACCCGGCCTTCGCCTTCGAGCTCGTCGAGGGTGCGCTCGTCCGCCACGAAACAGCCCTCGCCGTTCTTGACCGGGATCAGGATTTCCTGGCCCTCGGTGAACGAGTTGGTCCACGCGGTCGACGTCGTGCCGATGCGCAGGTGCTGGTCGCGGTTGCGGAAGTGCAGGTGCTGGTTGCGGGTGAGCGCGCCCGGCAGCAGGTGGGCCTCGCAGAGGATCTGGAAGCCGTTGCAGATGCCGAGCACGGGCAGGCCGCCACGGGCGGCGTCAGCGATGGACTCCATGACCGGCGCAAATCGGGCGATGGCACCGCAGCGCAGCGCATCACCGTACGAAAAGCCACCGGGCAGGACCACGGCGTCGACGCCGTGGAGGTCCGGGTCACCGTGCCAGAGGCGGACGGACTCGGCGCCGGCGATCCGCGCGGCGCGGGCCGCGTCGCCGTCGTCGAGCGAACCCGGGAAGGTGACGACTCCGATCCGCATGGTCACGCGCTCTCGAGAGCAGCGTCACCGGCAGTGTCGTCGACCCGGATCGAGAAGTCCTCGATGACCGGGTTGGCGAGCAGCTTGTCGGCGATCTCACGAGCGGTGTCGAGGTCGGGTTCACCAGCGAACTCGATCTCGATCCGGCGTCCGATGCGTACGGAGGAGATGTCGCTGACACCGAGCCGCGGCAGCGCGTTGGCGACTGCCTGGCCCTGCGGATCGAGGATCTCCGGCTTGAGCATGACGTCGACGACGACGCGAGCCACGGGCACTCCTGACTGTGTAGGTGCGCAGTTGGGTGGCCCTCTAAGGGGCGAGCGGCCAAAGCCTACCCTGTACGCCTCGCGTGCGACCCATCGGCCGGTGTCGGCAGGCCGACGACAGGGCCGCTGAGCAGGGAATCTCGACCGTGATCTCCACCACCGCGCGTGTCACCGTGCGGTGTCGCACGGGCACGCTCCGCCACTGCCCCCATCACACCGTGATAGGTGTCAATTGGAGTCTTGTCGCGGACCGCAGGTCACCTTAACGTTCGGTCGACGAAGTTCGATGAATCCCCCACATCGACCGACCATCGGAAGGAGCCCGGCGTGCGCATCCGCATCGTCGTCGCCTCTCTGGCCACCGCCCTGACCGGCGTCCTGGCCGCCCCCGCCGCCGCGAACGCGGTGGAAGCCGGACCGGACCCCATCATCGGCGGCAGCACCGTCGCGTCGGCGCCCTGGGCCGCCGCGGTGTTCAGCAACGGCAGCTTCACCTGCTCGGGCACGATCATCTCCGCGAACTACGTGCTGACCGCCCGGCACTGCATCAGCGGCTCGATGTCGGTCCGCGTCGGCAGCGTGAACCGCTCCTCCGGCGGTGTGACGCGCACGGTCAGCTCGACCTCGACCCAGAACGACCTCGCCCTGATGCGGCTGAGCAGCTCGGTGTCGACCAGCTACATGCCGCTGTCCAGCGCGTACCCGCCCGTGAACTCGACGAACTCGCTCTACGGCTGGGGCCAGACCTGTTACAGCGGTTGCGCGGCGTCGACCACGCTCAAGACCGCTTCGGTACGCGTCACCTCGACGAACGGCACCGACGCGTACGGCGGCCGGGCGATCGCAACGACGGCGATCAACGGCAACGCGTGGCGCGGCGACTCCGGTGGCCCGCAGGTCTACAACGGCGCCCAGGTGGGTGTCGCGTCGACGGCGGACGGCCAGAGCCGGCAGTACTACGGCAGCGTCGCCTACAACCGGGCCTGGATCAGCTCGGTCGCGGGCGTCTGAGTTCTCCGTCGGGGTGCGGTGCGATGGAAGCTCCGCCGCGCCCCGACGGCATCACCGGTGACTAGAGGATCGGCGCCGGGGCGTACTTGACCGCCTCCGGGTGCGCCGCCACGATCGCCGCCACCCGTTCCGCCACAGCCCGGACCTGGGCGGGGGCAGCACCGATGAATGCCGCGCGATCCGCCACCAGGGCGTCGATCTCCGCGCGGGACAGCTGCAGCCGGCCGTCGTTCGCGAGCCGGTCGAAGAGGTCGTTCTCGGCGAGACCCTTCTCACGCATCGCCAGCGCGACGGCCACCGCGTGCTCCTTGATGACCTCGTGCGCAACCTCGCGGCCGACACCCTTGCGCACCGCCGCGACCAGCAGCTTCGTGCTCGTGAGGAACGGCAGGAAACGGTCCAGCTCACGGGCGATCACCGCGGGGTAAGCGCCGAACTCGTCCAGCACCGTGAGGAACGTCTGGAAGAGGCCGTCGGCGGCGAAGAACGCGTCCGGCAGGGCCACCCGGCGGACGACCGAGCAGGAGACGTCACCCTCGTTCCACTGGTCACCGGCCAGCTCCCCGACCATCGACAGGTACCCGCGGACGATCACCGCGAGACCGTTGACGCGCTCGGACGAGCGGGTGTTCATCTTGTGCGGCATCGCCGACGAGCCGACCTGACCGGCCTTGAAACCCTCGGTGACCAGCTCCTGGCCGACCATCAGCCGGATCGTCGTGGCCAGCGAGGACGGCGCCGCGACCACCTGGGCCAGCGCCGACACCACGTCGAAGTCGAGCGACCGCGGGTACACCTGGCCCACGCTGGTCAGGACGCGGGTGAAGCCGAGGTGCTCGGCGACGCGCTGCTCGAGGCCCGCCAGCTTCTCGAAGGAACCGTCGAGCAGGTCCAGCTGGTCGGCAGCCGTCCCCACCGGTCCCTTGATGCCGCGCAGGGGGTAGCGCCCGATCAGGTCGTCCAGTCGCTCGTACGCGATGAGCAGCTCCTCGGCGGCGCTCGCGAACCGTTTGCCGAGGGTGGTCGCCTGCGCCGCGACGTTGTGCGAGCGACCGGTCAGGACGAGGTCGCTGTATTCGACGGCGCGTTCGGTGAGCCGCGCCAGCGTGGTGACGATGCGGCTGCGGATCAGCTCGAGCGAGGCCCGGATCTGCAGCTGCTCGACGTTCTCGGTGAGGTCCCGCGAGGTCATGCCCTTGTGGATGTGCTCGTGCCCGGCCAGCGCACTGAACTCCTCGATGCGCGCCTTCACGTCGTGCCTGGTCACCCGCTCGCGAGCCGCGATGCTGGCCAGATCAACATCGTCGACCACCCTCTCGTACGCCTCGACGACGCCGTCCGGGAGTGCGATGCCGAGGTCGCGCTGCGCCCGCAGGACGGCGAGCCAGAGGCGGCGCTCCATCCGGATCTTCTCCTCGGGCGACCACAGGTCGACGAGTTCGGCGGACGCATAACGGCTGGCGAGGACGTTCGGGATGCTCACGGCGTCGATTCTTCCATGGTCGGATCGGCGGCCTTCGCGCTCGTCGGGAGACGGTGCCGCAGGTTACGCACGTCCCGGCTGCTCACCATCCCGATCACCGCCAGACCGATCAGCGCGGCCGTCCCGACCAGCGTCGGCTCGATCCCGACGGCCTCCGCGATCGGCCCGGCCGCGACCTGCCCGATCGGGATCGCCACAAAAGAGCCCACCATGTCGTACGAGTAGACGCGTGCGAGCTTGTCGGCGGGGACGTGTTCCTGGATGGTCGTCTCCCAGGCCACGCCGAACTGCTCGACGCCGACGCCGGCCAGGAACGCGGCCCCGAGCAGGAGCCCGAGGTGCGGCACGACGCCGAGGGTGACCATCGGCAGGATCTCCAGCGCCATGCAGGCGACGCCGAAGAACAGCAGCCGGCTCAGCCGGATCCGCAGGGCCAGGATCGCGCCGAGCAGCATGCCGGCGGTCTGCGCCGCGAGCACAAAACCCCAGGCTTTGCGGCCGACAGTGTCATCCGCGACGACCGGACCGAGCACGTTCAGGCCGCCGCTGATGCACGCGTTGATGACACCGAAGCCGGCGACGACAACCCACAACCAGGTACGGCTGCGGAACTCCGTCCAGCCGGTGCGGAGCTCCGTGAAGATGCTCGTCCGCTCCGCCTTCTCGTCCGCCCGCGGCGGCAGCCGGAGCAGAGCGAACGCGATCGCCGACAGGGCGAAGGCCGCCGCGTCGACCGCGATGCCCCAGCCCGGGCCGACACCCGCGACGAGCACACCACCGATCGGGGCGCCGACGATGAACGCGCCGTTGAAGAGCAGACGGCTCAGAGCGTTCGCCTGCTGGCGGAGGTCGGCCGGGACGAGCTGCGGAACGATCGAGGACGAGGCCGGCAGGGCCAGCGCGCTCACCATGCCGTTGACCGCGGACAGGGCGATCAGGAGCGCGACTGTGGCCGTACCGGAGAGGACCAGGGCGGCGACCGCCGCCTGGGTGACCGCCGCCGCGATGCTGGCGCCGACCATCAGCAGGTGTTTGGGCAGGCGATCGGCGAGCGCGCCGCCGAAGAGCAGGAACAGGACGTTGACCAGCACGCGCGCGCCGACGACCAGGCCGAGGTCGCGCGGCGAACCGGTCAGGTCGAGGACCGCGAAGGCCAGCGCGACCGGCGCGATCGCGTTGCCGAGGGAGTTGATCGTGCGACCGGCGAGCAGGAAGCGGAACGGGACGATCCGCAGCGGCGCCAGGGCGTTCACGAGTCCTCCATGCGGAACATCGCGATGGTGGAGCTGGTGCGGACCGTGCCAGGGGTGCGCGGCGCCTGGGCCGCGTCGTGCAGATCGCGGCTGGCCTGGACGATCCGGTCGCGTATCTCCCGCCAGACCTCCGGGTCGACCCAGAGCTCGGCGTCGGTCATCGTCGCGCCGACCGACCAGTTCGCCTCGGCCGTGCGGCGGGTCAGCTCGTTGGCGACCGCCGCGAAGAGCGCACGCTGCGTGTCGAAGCCCTGGTCACCGAAGGTTTCGCGGTCGCGGGCGCGGTCCCGCTCGGAGTCGTAGCGGTAGCGCTTGGCGACGCCACCCCGGATGCGCTCCTCGCCGGCCTGCACGATCATCCCGGCCGCGAGCAGCTGGCGCAGGTGGTAGCTGGCGTTGGCATGCGTGAGACCGAGCTCCCGCCCGACGTCGGCTGCGGTCAGCGAGGCGCCGGTCAGCAGCGACAGGATCCGCAGCCGGACGGGGTGCGCCATCGCCCGTAGCGCGGCCTGACGACGGTCGGACTCGTCTCCCAAAGACATGTTGGGGAGTCTAGGAGAGACGGGGCTCACTGTCCAACACTTGTTTGGTGGTTGCGACACTGCAAGCCGACGCGGTTATCGCTAGGGTTACTCGCGAGTAGGTCTGGCGCTCATCCCGAAAGGTCCACCGATGACTGATTTCAGCCCCGAGTCGTTCGCCACGATCGGCCCGAAGGAGTTCGCCCAGCTCGTCAAGTCCACCCCGGACTCGAAGCTCGCTGAGGTGATGGGCAACGAGAACCGGAGCAAGATCCTCGACGAGGTGTTCAACCGGATGCCCACGCTGTTCCGCGCAGACCGCGCCGGCGCGACGCAGGCCGTCATCCACTGGAACATCACGGGCGGCCCCGGCGGCAGCACGGACACCTACGAAACGGTGATCGAGAACGGCGCCTGCACCGTCACCAACCAGCCCGTCCGCGAGCCCAAGCTCGCCATGACGATGGACCCGGTGACGTTCCTCAAGGTCGTGACCGGCGACGGCAACCCGATGATGATGTTCATGACGGGCAAGATCAAGGCGAAGGGTGACCTCGGCCTGGCCGCCCAGGTCGCCAAGCTCTTCGACATCCCGAAGAACTGACCCCAGCGCCCAGCAACGCCCCGCCGGCACCTGCCCGGCGGGGCGTTCGCGTGTTACAGCTGTCTAGAGCTTGATGCGGCCTTCGACTGCGGCCAGGGCGATGTCCCGGCGGTGGTGCGAGCCTTCGAGCGTGATGCTGTCGACCAGCGCGTAGGCCGCCCCACGGGCCGCGGCCAGGTCCGGACCGGTCGCGGTCGCCGTCAGCACGCGGCCACCAGCAGAGACCAGAGCGCCGTCCTCGCGGCGGGCCGTCCCGGCGTGGATCACACCAGGCTGCTCGCCGCCCTCGATCACGTCACCCGTCCGGGGCGTCCCGGGGTAGTTGTGACTGGCCACGACCACAGTCACCGCAGAACCGTCGTACCACCGCAGCGGCGGAAGATCAGCCAGCGTGCCCGTGGCGGCGGCGTGCAGCAGTGAGCGGAGCGGCGAGGCCAGCAGGGCCAGAACGACCTGCGTCTCCGGGTCACCGAAGCGCGCGTTGAACTCGATGACCTTGGGGCCCTTGGTGGTCAGCGCCAGCCCCACGTAGAGCAGGCCGGCGAACGGCGTGCCCCGATCGCGCATCTCGGCCAGCGTCGGCTGGACCGTCTCCGCCATCACCCGCTCGACCAGGTCGGCCGGCGCCCACGGCAGCGGCGCGTAGGCACCCATGCCGCCGGTGTTCGGCCCCTCGTCGTTGTCGCGGGCCCGCTTGAAGTCCTGGGCCGGCATCAGCGGCACCGCGGCCGTGCCGTCGGTCACCACGAAGAGCGAGACCTCCGGGCCGTCGAGGAACTCCTCGATGACCACCCGGCCGCACTCCCGGGCGTGCTCCTCCGCGACCGCACGGTCGTCGGTGACCACCACACCCTTGCCGGCGGCGAGACCGTCGTTCTTCACCACGTACGGAGTGCCGAACTCGTCGAGCGCGGCGGACACCTCCTCGGCCGTGGTGCAGGCGTGTGAGCGGCCGGTGGGCACACCCGCAGCGTCCATCACGTCGTTGGCGAACGCCTTCGAGCCCTCGAGCTGCGCCGCGGCGCCGGTCGGGCCGAAACAGGCGATGCCCTTGGCCCGGACGGCGTCGGCGACTCCCGCGACGAGCGGTGCCTCCGGGCCGATGACCACCAGGTCGGCAGCCACCTCGACGGCCAGCGCCGCCACGGCCGCCGGGTCGGTGGCTTTGACGTCTCGCAGCTCGGCAACCGATGCGATGCCCGGATTGCCCGGTGCAGCGATCAATTGCTCCACCGAGGGGTCCGCGGCAAGGCCGACGGCAAGGGCGTGCTCGCGGCCGCCGGATCCGATCAGAAGTACACGCACGCCGCAGATCCTACGGGCCGCCGCCGATCACCATCGCAGTCGTCCACAGGTCCACAGTGCACGCGCCGCGACGATCGGACGGCCAGTTGTGGATAACTCACCGCCTGCCTGTGGATAACCGAGGGTGGCCTGTGGGGAACCGTCCGGCGGTGAGCTGCGCGGTCGCGTAAACTTCGGCAGTACCCGGGCCTCTCCGCGTACGACGTGTGCAACGGAAGGCGTCAGTCAAGTGCCGGTGATCGTGTTGGTCGGCGCCCAGTGGGGCGACGAGGGCAAGGGCAAAGCCACGGACCTCCTGGGCGACCGGATCGACTACGTGGTCAAGTTCAACGGCGGTAACAACGCCGGCCACACCGTCGTGATCAAGGGTGAGAAATACGCCCTGCACCTGCTCCCGAGCGGCATCCTCACGCCCGGCGTCACGCCGGTGATCGGCAACGGTGTTGTCGTCGACCTCGCGGTGCTGTTCCAGGAGATCGAAGGGCTCGAGGCCCGCGGCATCGACACCTCCCGGCTGCGGATCAGCGCGAACGCGCACGTCATCGCCGGTTACAACCGCACCCTCGACAAGGTCAGCGAGCGTTATCTCGGCGCCCGGCGGATCGGCACGACCGGTCGCGGCATCGGCCCGACGTACGCGGACAAGATGAACCGTCTCGGCGTCCGCATCCAGGACCTCTTCGACGAGTCGATCCTGCGGCAGAAGGTCGAGGCGGCCCTGTCGTTCAAGAACCAGGTGCTGTCGAAGATCTACAACCGCAGCGCGATCAAGCCGGACGAGGTCATCGCCGACCTGCTCTCCTACACCGAGCGGCTCCGGCCCATGGTCGCCGACACCGCCCTCGAGCTGTCCCAGGCACTCGACAACGGCAAGGTCGTGCTCTGCGAGGCCGGCCAGGCCACCCTGCTCGACGTCGACCACGGCACCTACCCGTTCGTGACCAGCTCGAACGCGACCGCCGGGGGCGCCTGCACCGGCTCCGGCATCCCGCCGACCCGGGTCGACCGGGTGGTCGCGGTGCTGAAGGCCTTCACCAGCCGCGTCGGCGAGGGCCCGTTCCCGACCGAGCTCCACGACGAGGTCGGCGACTACCTCCGCGAGGTCGGCCACGAGTACGGCACCACCACCGGCCGCCCTCGCCGCATCGGCTGGCTCGACCTGGTCATGGGCCGGTACGCCCAGCGCATCAACGGCGTCACCGACTTCGCCCTGACCAAACTGGACAATTACGACGGGCTGGACGAGATCCCGGTCTGTGTCGCGTACGACGTCAACGGTGTGCGCCACGACGAGATGCCGTACAGCCAGAGCGACTTCCACCACGCGACGCCGATCTACGAGACGCTCCCGGGCTGGAAGAAGGACATCAGCGGCGCCCGCAGCTTCGCCGAACTCCCCGACAACGCCCAGCGCTTCGTCGAGTTCGTCGAGGCCCGGATCGGCGCGCGGATCTCCGTCGTCGGCGTCGGCCCCGGCCGCGAGGAAGTCATCGAGCGGCACTCGGTGCTGAGCGAGGCCTGACGTGTACGACGTCATCGTGCTCAGCCTCGCCGAGGGCGGCGGCACGTCCGCGGGCGCGTGCGGCTCGGCCTGCGGTGGTTGCGGTTCCGCCGAGCGTGAGGTTTGCGACACTCCCCGCGTACCCGTCTTGAAGTGTGCGGATGCGCTCACCCAGGCCGGGGCGCGGGTGGAGACGGTGACCGCCGCCTCGGACGCGGAGATCGACGCGGTCATCGCGCGGTTCGACGCGGCCGGGCGGGCCGACGGCCTGTCCTGGCCCGACCCGGACACCAAGCTGCGCCTGGTGGTGGCGACCGCGACCGACGGGCAGCTGCGTGCGGTGATGCGCCGGCTGGTCCGGCGTTACGCGCCGCCGCCCAGCAAACGCCCGGCCGATCTCGCCGACGACCGCACGGTGCCCGACCTGCCGCCGATCGCGATCCTGCCGCTCGACCCGGCCAGCACCACCGACCTCGCCGCACAGCTGGGCCTGCCCCGCGAGCCGGCCGCAGTCGCCGCGGCCGTGCTCACCGGCACGGTCCGGCGTCTCGACCTGCTGCGCAACGACGGCGGTTCGGTCACCGTGGACGGCGCGCTGGTCGGCGGCTCGGACGACAACGGCGCCGCGGTGCCGTGGCGCGGCCGCATCGAGGTCGACGACGCCGTGCTCTCCGACGGCACCGACCGGATCATCGCGTGCGCGATCGGCAACGCCGGCGCCTACGCCGAGTTCGACGGCCTGCCGCTGCTCACCGACGGAGACCCGACCGACGGCCGCGTCGAAGTCGCCGTGGCGGTCCCGGTGATCGTCAAACAACGCTTCAAGAAGCCCCGCGTACGCATTGAGGTGCGCCGTGCCCGCGGCCGAGCGGTCTCGGTGCTCCCCCGCGACGGTGAGCTGCAGTTCCTCGACGACGGCGTCGCCGGGACGATGACCCGCAAACGTTCGTGGTGGACCGAGCCCGGCGCCTGGGCGGTGTACGCGGGATGACCGATTGTGCGAGTCTGAACTAGCACTCAGGTACGAATCTTTGTTTACGGGGAGGTCGCATCCGTGGAGGACGAGAACGCCGACCGCGTCTACGTCCCGGGCACGAACGGTACGCCACCTGACCGGGACGTCGAGCCGTTCTGGCCACCGGAGGAGCTGAACGCCCCGGTGCACGGTGGCAAGCCGGTGCCGAGGGACGCACCGCAGGCATTCCCGCTCCCACCGGCCCCGCCGGTGACTGTCCCGCCTGCCCCGCAGCAGGGCGACTCCGGCGTCTACCGGCCGACGGACCGGGTCGTGCCGCCACAGCCAGCGCCGCCGGTCTTCCACCAGCAGACGCCGCCCGCGCCGCAACCGCCCCGGCAGCAGCCAGGTCCGGATGGTGGGGTTCAGCCGTGGCCGAACATCGCACCCCGGACTGCCGATTCCGGTCATTTCACCGGGTCCGCCCAGGTCTCGCCAACCACTTCGGAGGGTGCGACCGCGCCGGTCAGCAGTGCCGAGCAGGGTACGACTGCCACGTCGGACTCGCCGTGGTCCCAGCCGCCGCAGCGACCTGCCACGGGCCAGGGTGACGGCCGTCCGGTGCCCGAGCAGCGCACCGGACCGGAGACCACCAGCTCGACGCCGCGGCCTGCCCCGGCCGTCCCGCTCACTACTTATCAACCTGCGCTGACACCCCGCCAGAGCCCAGAAAACGGCGATGCGGACAATTCCGGCGCGGTCTACCGCGCGGGACCGGTCGGGCCCGACACCCCGCGCACCATCGGCCCCCCGCCGAACCCGGCCCTGCCCAACCAGCAGCAGACCGGCGCAGGCCAGGCCGGTACGCAGCAGCCGACCCCGCCGAACGCCGGGCCGGTGCCTCCGGGCCCTCAGCCGACCCCGCCCGGACCTCAACAGAACGGCGCACAGCAGGCCACGCCGCCGAACGCTGGTCCCGCTCAGCCCGGACCGCAGCACGTCGGACAGCAGCAACCTGGACCCACGCCGCCCGGACCGCAACAATCCGGACCGCAGCCGGGCCCTCAGCAAGCGGGACCGCAGCAACCCGGGCCGGTGGCGCCTGGACCACACCAGGCCGGACCGCAGGCGCCCGGGCCGCAGCAGCCCGGCCCTGTGCCGCCCGGACCACATCAGGCGGGACCACCGCAACCCGGGCCGCAGCAACCCGGGCCTGTGCCGCCCGGACCACAACAGCCCGGGCCGCAGCAACAACCCGGGCCGGTGCCGCCAGGCCCGAACTCGCCGGGTCCGCAACAGACCGGTCCGCAACAGCCAGGCCCCAACCGACCCGGCCCTCAGCAGGCCGGGCCCCAGCAACCGGGACCCCAGCAGGCAGGACCGCAACAGCCAGGCCCACAGCAGGCCGGGCCGCAGCAGGCCGGGCCGCAGCAGGCAGGACCGCAGCAGGCTGGGCCGGTGCCGCCTGGGCCGGTGAATCAAGGGCGGCCTGGGCCGATGCCGCCGCATCCGGGGCCGCCCGGGCCGTGGCCGAACAATCAGCCGCCCTGGATGATGGAGGGGCAGGCGCCGCATCCGCTGCCGCCTGGGCCTTACCCGCCCAGCGTTGATCAGCGGGCCGTGCCGCCGCATCCGCATGTGCAGCAGCCGAACACCGGTGAGCAGGGGCAGCCTGGGCCTTCGGTGGACCCGTACCAGCAGTTGCCCTGGGTTTCGGACGGGACGCCGACCGCGGAGGAGTTTGCGCGGCGGCGGCTGGCCAAGCCGGCGGAGCCGACCGCCACCATGGGCGCCCGGGCGATGCTGCAGAAGGGCACGATGGGGCTGGTCCGGCTGGCGCCGGGCAAGCGGGAGCAGGAGTACAAGCAGGACGTCGAGATGGTCCGGCGCAACTTCGGTGGGCTGCGGCAGGTGACCGTGGTCAATCCGAAGGGCGGTGCCGGCAAGACCGTTGCGGTGCTGCTGCTGGCGATGACCTTCGGGCAGAAGCGCGGCGGGTACGTGCTGGCCTGGGACAACAACGAGACCCAGGGCACGCTGGGCATGCGGGCGCAGCAGGACTTCCACGCTCGTACGGTGCGGGACATGATGCGGGACCTGCAGTTGTTCCGGGGGTCGCACGGGCGGGTCGGGGATCTGAGCCAGTATGTCCGGGCGCAGGGTGAGGGCATGTTCGACGTGCTCGCGTCCGACGAGTCCGCGACCGCCGGTGAGATGCTCACGGCCAGTGCGTTCGCCGAGATCCGGGAGATCGTCAGCCGGTTCTACAAGCTGATCTTCGTGGACACCGGTAACAACGTGCGGGCGCAGAACTGGCAGGCGGCGATGGATGCCACCGACCAGCTGGTGATCACCATGTCCGCGCGTAACGACTCGGCCGAGACCGCGGCGCGGATGCTCGACCACCTGGAGCAGAGCGGCCGGCAGCGGCTGGTCCGTCAGGCGGTCAGTGTCGTGACGATGCCTCCGACCCGCAAGGACATCGACCTTCCGGCCATCGAACGCCACTTCGCGGCCCGCACCCGCGCGGTGCTGCTGGCGCCGTACGAGAAGCTGATCGACTCCGGCGAGCCTCTCCGGTACGGCCACCTGTCTTCCGGCACCCGCGACTCCTGGCTCAAGATCGCCGCCGCCGTGGCCGAAGGCCTCTGACACCGCGAAGGCCAGGCCACCCGGGTGGGTGGCCTGGCCTTCGCATTTCCAACACCTCACGTGCGTCTCGAACCCCGCGCAGTCAGCTCACCTTCGCGACGTTGCACGCACGGCCACGGCCTGCGGGAGCCGGACAGAGAGCAAGTGCCGGTCCGGGCCGGTTTTGTCGGCGCGGAGCGGCGACGGAGCTCAGCCCATCACTCAGCCGGCAATCGGCGGGAGCGACGGTCTGCGCCACCCACCCAGGCACGACATCCAGCTCTTGATTTTCTGAAGGATCAGGTCAGGGCGTCGGCGGCGGCCGGGTCGCTGTCGCGGAGGAACTGGGCGCAGCGGGCCGCCTCGTCGGATTCGCCGATCTCGGCCGCGGCCAGCGACAAGGCGTGCAGGCAGCGCAAGAAGCCCTGGTTGGGCGTGTGGGACCACGGCACCGGGCCGTGACCCTTCCAGCCGTTGCGGCGCAGGGCGTCGAGCCCGCGGTGGTAGCCCGTGCGGGCGTAGGCGTAGGCGGTCACCGGCTGCTTCTCCGCCAGTGCGCTTTCGGCCAGCGCAGCCCAGGCGCCGCTGAACGCCGGGAAGCGGGCGGCGACGGTCTTGAACGCGTCGTCGGTGCCGGCCTTCGCCGCCTCGGCCAGGGCTGTGTCGGCCTCGGCGTCGGCGGGGAGGCGGGTGGCCGGCGGTTCGGGAAGGAGGTTCTGCATGGTGCTATTCAACCGTGCCGGCCCGGCGGTTAGTCCCAGGCGGTGCCCAGGGCCGACAAACGGTCTGTGTATTCGATCTGCTCCTGCCAGGCGGCAGGCCAGGCGGCCAGGCCCAGCGCGGCCCCCGCGAAGCCGCCGGCCAGGCAGGCGATGGAGTCGGAGTCGCCGGAGGAGGCCGCGCCCCGGCCGAGGACCGCGACGGGCTCGTCCGGTGAGATCAGGTAGCAGTACAGGGCTGTGGCCAGGGCTTCTTCGGCGATCCAGCCGGCGCCGGTGGCCAGGCAGGGGTCGCCGGTGTAGTCGCCGCGGTCGAGGGCCGCGCCGACCCGGTCGAGGGCCGCAGCGCTCTCGTCCCAGCCGCGGGAGATGAACTCTTCAGGGGTTTCGATCGTCGGCCGCTGCCAGAGGTCGCCGAGCCACTCGTGGTGATAGACCTTGCGCTGGTCAGCGCAGTGGTCACGCAGCCGGGCCAGCAGATCTTGCGGTGCGAGACCGTCGGCCAGCCACCGTACGCCGAAAGCGGTCAACTCACTCGCCGCGAGCCCCGTCGCGTGTCCGTGGGTCAGTCCGGCCTGGAGCTGCGCGGCTCCTGAGCGCTGCTCGTCGGTCAGTCCGGGGATCAGCCCGACGGGGGTGACGCGCATGTTGGCGCCGCAGCCCTTCGAGTGAATCTGGGACGCCTGCTGCCAGGGGCGGCCGTCCGACAGTTCTCCGCAGGCACGGAGGCAGGTCATGCCCGGTGCGCGGTTGTTGTCGGGGCTGATCGCCCAGTCGAGGAACGCCTGCCGCAGCACCGGCTCGAAGCTTCCGGGCGTGAGGTCACCGGCCGCCAGCAGCGCTTCGCCGACCGCGAGCATCATCTGCGTGTCGTCGGTCACCAGCGCCGGGTTGCCTTCCAGCCGCTGCGGGCCACCGGGCCCGTACTCGGTGACGATGGTCGCGTAGTCCTGGAACTCCGTCGGCTTCCCGAGCGAGTCCCCGTACGCCAACCCGAACAGCGATCCGGACGCGTTTTTCACGCTGACTACCCTACGGTGATGCCCGGTGATCCCCTGCAGTCCGTCTTCGGCGGCGACGTCCCGTTCGATGCCACCGCTTTTGAGATCGAGTCCCGTGCCGAGCTCGACACCCATCTGGCCAAGGGGTCGCTGGCCGGGCTGATCGTCCTCGGGGTGCGGCTCGACCTCGACCCGCCCGAGCTCGCCGGTGTGGACGTGAGCGGCACGCTTTTTGTCGGCTGCCATCTGGCCGCGCCCGAGGTCGAGATCGATCTGATCCGGCGCGGCGCCCACCTGATCCCACCGTTCGCCGCACGGCCTTACCCGACACATCCCGCGCACCTCTACACACCCGAGGACCTGTCCTTCGGTTTTGCCGAGCACGGCTTCGCCGGGATGTACGACACCCTCGTCTACCAGCACTTCCTCGACCACGGCAGTGCCGCACCCGACCTGCGGGAGGCGATCGCGCAGCGTCTGCACGACGCCGGCATCGACAACGCGCTCGGTAAGGCCCTCGCCGCCTGGGTCGGGACTCACGGCGCCCGCGGCGCGGTCGGGATCATGGGCGGGCACGCCGAACCGCGCGGCTCCGCGGCGTACCGGATGGCCGCGACGCTGGCCTGGCGGCTGGCCGGCGCCGGGCGGCTGATCGTGACCGGCGGTGGGCCGGGTGTCATGGAGGCCGCCAACCTGGGGGCGTACCTCTCCTCGCGGACCGCCGACGAGTTGTCGGCGGCGATCGACCTGCTCGCGCCCGCGCCGGATTTCATGGACCACGACCCGTACACCGCTGCGGCGCTCGCTGTCCGGGCGGCCTACCCGGCACCGGCGGCCGAGTCCCCGCTGAGCCACGGCGGCCTGGCCCTGCCGACCTGGCTCTACGGTCACGAGCCGGCCAACCTGTTCGCGGGCCAGATCGGCAAGTACTTCTCGAACGCGGTCCGCGAGGACTCGATCCTGCGTCTCTCCCGGGGCGGCATCGTTTTTGCCCCGGGCTGGGCCGGCACCGTGCAGGAGGTCTTCCAGGCGGCGACGAAGACGTTCTACCGCACCGACGGGCCGTCGGGCGCGTTTGTTTTCCTCGGGGTCGACCACTGGTCGGCGTTGCCAGTAGAGGCCCTGCTCAGGCCCCTACTGGCTCGCTCACCGCACGGTGACCAGTCGGATCTGATCGTGGTCACCGACGACCTGGACGAGGCGGTCCGCGCCCTCAGCGTCGACGGCGTTTGAGGGTGCGCGCGTAGTCCTGGAACCGCGCCTTGGCGATCACGCCGCGGTCCATCGTCCGCAGCACGATGCCCTCGGCGCCACCCTGAGCACCGTCGTCGAGTCGCACCCGGGTCGCCGGCAGGTGTTCGCCGAGCCAGGCGTTCGTCTTCTCGAGGTCGGTCGGGAGCTCCGACGCGTCCACGGTGAAAAGTCGTGGCGTCAGCTCCAGGCCGGCGTCAGCGGCGGCCGCGGCCAGGCTCTCCTCGGCGAGGAACGGCTGGCCACCACCCTCACGCCAGGCGGAGATCCGCTCGGTGGGCCAGCTCAGCTGCTCGGCGTGATCGCGGAGTTCGAGCACGTCGAAGAGCCGCCAGCCGAAGCGGGCCGGGTTCGTCGTATACTGCTTGGCAGCACTGCCGACCTTGCCGCCGTAGAGCTCGACGTAGAACACGCGGATCCGCTCATCGTCGACCGGGGCGAGGGCCTCGGCGACCGGCTTCAGTGCGGCGACGATGCCCTGCGACGGGTTGCCGATGAGGTCCCCCTTGGCGCAGAGCAGCTCCTCCCGGGAGCCGAGCACCCAGTCGCCGCCCGGCACCAGGATGATCCGGGCGTTGGTGCCGTCGACCTTCTCGGTCCCGACAACCGGCCCGGAGAACACGACGGACTCGTCCTGCAGCCCGCCGTTGCGCGGGTCGAGCAGGTGGTACGTCGGGATCGACGGGTACTTGGTCAGGGAGTTGAGCGCCCGGAGGTCCACTCGGCGAAGGTCCATGGCTGGCATTGAAGCGCCGCCGCGCCACCTGCCGCAAAGCGTTTACCGCAGGTGGCGGACGTGCCGCACACTGCGGGACATGACCTTTCTGTTTGCTCTGGGGTTCCTGGCGGTGGTCGGCCTCGCGATCTGGATCAGCCGGCGCACCACGGGCGGACGGTCCTCGCGCAGCGGTACGAGCTACATGCACACCGGCTCGTCGAACCAGGACGGGAACAGCGGCGGTTACGACTACGGCGACTCGCACCACCACGACAGCGGCGGCGACAGCGGCGGTGGCGACAGCGGTGGAGGCGGAGGCGGAGGCGGCGACTGAGCCGCGCTCAGGCGATGCGGACGCGGCGCCAGCTGTTCACGGGGAGATCCATCTCCGGGATGTCGGTCAGGCCGTTCTCGTCCATGGCGTTGAAGACCGCCAGCCGCGCGCCCTCGAAGAGGAACTCGACCGCATGCAGCACCCGCGGCCGCCACTCCTTGACCGTGGTGCGTTCGACGATGTTGACCTCGCGGAGGACCTTGCCGCGGGCGTTGCGCAGCGCGGCGTGCGGGTCGGCGCGCCAGTCGAGCTGGATGCCGGTCGCGTACCAGTCGATGGGTGCGGTCATGTCGACCTGGTCCCAGGTGATTGCACATTCGTCGAACTTGCGGTGAGTGATTTCGACGTTGGTGTCACCGAAGCCGAGGATCACCGGGCCGTCCGCGAACCAGCCCCGCTCGGAGAGGTCCCACATCAGCCAGCCGGCAACCAGTTCACGGCCGATGAGCCGGGTGAACCGTGCTCTGTGGACGGCGGCGAGGGCTTCGGCGTCGTGATGCCACTCGGGTTCATACCCCTCGATGCCGAGCATGATCACCGCCCTGGTTCCGGACAAGACGCCGATCGTACCCACGCCTCTGCGTAGTCCTGCAACACGACAACGGCCGGCCCCCACGTACGGGGACCGGCCGTTACCGATGGGTCACTTGTTGAGACTGGTGCCCGCCGAACGCAGGTGCTCGCACGCCTCGACGACGCGCTTCGCGAGGCCGTCCTCGGCCAGCTTGCCCCAGGCGCGGGGGTCGTACTGCTTCTTGTTGCCGACCTCGCCGTCGATCTTCAGCACGCCCTCGTAGTTGCGGAGCATGTGGTCGACGACCGGGCGGGTGAACGCGTACTGCGTGTCGGTGTCGATGTTCATCTTGACCACGCCGTAGTCCAGAGCGCCGTGGATCTCCGACAGCAGCGAGCCGGAGCCGCCGTGGAAGACCAGGTCGAACGGCTTCTCCTTGCCGTACTTGGCGCCGACGGCCTCCTGGATCTCCTTGAGGATCTCCGGGCGCAGTTTGACGTTGCCGGGCTTGTAGACGCCGTGCACGTTGCCGAAGGTCAGGGCCGTCATGTAGCGGCCCTTCTCACCCAGGCCCAGCGCGGCGGCGGTGGCCAGGCCGTCCTCGACGGTCGAGTAGAGCTTGTCGTCGATCGCGGCGGAGACGCCGTCCTCCTCGCCACCGACCACGCCGACCTCGATCTCGAGGATGATGTGCGCAGCCGCGGAGAGCGCGAGCAGCTCCTCGGCGATCTGGAGGTTCTCGTCGACCGGCACGGCCGAGCCGTCCCACATGTGCGACTGGAACAGCGGCGCCTGACCGTTGGCCACGCGCTCCTTGGAGAGGGCGAGCAGCGGGCGCACGTACGCGTCGAGCTTGTTCTTGGGGCAGTGGTCCGTGTGCAGCGCGATGTTGATCGGGTAGTTCTTGGCGACCTCGGTCGCGTACTCGGCGAGGGCGACGGCGCCGGTGATCATGTTCTTCACGGTCGGGCCGGACGCGTACTCGGCGCCGCCGGTGGAGACCTGCACGATGCCGTCGCTGCCCGCCTCCGCGAAGCCCTGGAGGGCGGCGTTGAGCGTCTGCGAGGACGTGACGTTGATCGCGGGGTACGCGAATGCGCCGGCCTTGGCGCGGTCGAGCATCTCGGCGTAGACCTCAGGGGAAGCGATGGGCATCGGTGCGCTCCTTGATCTTCAATACGGAAGCAGAGGGCAGGACCGCGCTGTCCTCCAGCAGGCAGTATTCCGCAGCGACCGACCGCGACGGAAATCGCCCCGTTACCTGCGGCTGCAAGATCGAGCTGACTCGAAAACGGTCACTTGTCACCTAACGGGCATTTAGGCTGACAATCATGCCGATGCTCAAGCGTTGCCTCGTCTCTGCCGTGGCGGCTGTGCTGCTGGCGGGCTTCGCCTGGCCGGAGTCAGCCGCAGCGGCACCCCCGGCCGTGCTGACCACGCTGTTCTCGCAGGTCACCGTGGCACCGGGAACCGAGGGCGAGTGGGCGACGCTGGACGGGCATTTTTCGCGGGCGGAGGCTTCACCGCGGCCTCGCCGCGTCGCCTACAAGGTCGACTTCTCGGCGGTCGCCGCCTTCGCGACGATCGTCCCGCTCGACATCGAGCAGAACATCATCGTCACGCAGGGAGCGTCCAAGCCACCCAACGCCTCCCCCTGTACGGGAAACAGCCCCGTCCTCACCTGCACCACCATGATCGAGGCCGGAGCCTTCGTCGTGCCGATGGGCGTCTTCCAGGTGCGGGCGACCGCGGGTGCACAACCCGGCGACGCCGGACAGGTGGTGATCACCACCCGCGTGGACGGCGGCCCGACCACCACGAGCAGATCCCAGGTCCGCATCGGCCAGGGTGTCGACCTCGCCACCTCCGGCACCACCAAGCTGTCCGTACGCCCCGGCCGGACCGCCTCGTACCGTCCGCGGGTCAGCAACGTGGGCGCCACGGCGGTCGAGGGGTGTGGTCCTCTACTTCGCGCTCCCGCCGGAGTGGCTCGCCGGCACCTCGTACGCGAACTGCCGCTACGGCGACGCTGTGGTCTGCACCTTCGACACCGAGCTCGCACCGGGTCAGGCGTACGTGCTCTCCGAGCCACTGCCGTTGACGGCACCGGACAACGCCGCGGCCGGGAGCTGGGCCTCCGGTTCACCGCGCTGGCTGACACCGGCCGTCTGGGAGGACTGGCAGGCTAGTTTTCCGGGGCTGAAGCCGGGCCGGTCCGGGACGGGCGACGCGCTGGACCTGGTCGCGGAGAGCTCCGCGGCCGCGCCGCCCCAGGTCGACCTGGACGACACCGACGAGCTGGCCGACTTCGAGCTGACGGTGGTCGGCGCCCGCCGCCCGGACATCGCCGCGGTCGGCGCCCGGGTGTCCGGCACCGTCGGCAACCGGGTGTCCGTCCGTGTCGGGCTGGTCAACCGCGGTCCCGGGACCCTCTATCCGCGGTTCTTCCCGAACACCTCGATCCCGGTGACCGTCGACGTGCCCGAGGGCCTGGACGTCGTCCAGCTCGACCGGCGCTGTGTGCAGTGGTCGGCCGAGATCGCCCCGGACCGTTACGAGTGCTGGATGGGTGAGGACCCGCTGCCGGCGGGCGGCTCGGCGCTCTTCGGCTTCACCTTTGCGGTCACCGGGGACTTCGACGGTGAGGCGGGCCGGGTCGAGGCCGAGCCCAACCTGCTCTACGACTCCGCGCTGGAGAGTGCCGGGGCCGGTGCGAACAACACCGCGAAGCTGCTGGTGCGGCTGCCGGACGACGGCCTGCCGATCACCGGCACCGGCCTGGGTCTCGGCGCCGGCGCCTTCCTGCTCGCCGGTGCCGCCGGGGTGCTGCTGGCCCGCCGCCGCCGGATCCGCTTCACTTCGTGATCAGCGTCGGGTTGGCACTGACCCACTCGTCCAGGGTGTCGTCGCGGATCGCCTGGTAGAGCTTCGGCCCGACCTTGGGATAGATCTGCTCCCGTCCGCTGCCGAGCGCCGCGAAGCTGTAGGCCCCGATGCCGACCACCTGGGCCGCGGTCTTCGGCACAGCCCCCAGGAGCGCCCCCGCGTCCCCGTCGATCTCGAGCCCGTCCTTGGCCGCCACCAGCAGCTCGTGGAGGCGCCCCGGGTCGGCGGTCGTGCCGTCCGCGGTCAGCTTGGCGAACAGCGCCCGCAGGAAACGCTGGGAGTTACGGTCGCGTTCGTAACTGCCGACCATGAAGCCGTAGCGGGCCTGGAGCACCGGCCCGACGTCGTCGGCGCCGAGGTGCTGGCAGCCCTTCGGATATTTCTTGCCGTTGTGCGCCGACTTGATGCTCAGGGGCAGGCAGATCTCGACCCCGCCGACAGCCGCGGTCACCGCCCGGAGAGCCCGGAAGTCGATCGTCACGGTGGCATCGAAGTCGACACCGGTCAGCTTGCTGACGACCTGCCCGGTGAGCGCGGGACCGCCGAAGTAGAGCGTTTCGCTGAGCTTGGCCCGCGCGCCGCCGGGCAGCTTCACCTCGCCGTCCCGCGGCAGACTCACCAGGTAGATCCGGCTGCGGTCGGCCGGCACGTGGATCATCATCACGGTGTCGGCGCGGCGGTTCTTGGCGTCGTGCAGGCGGAGGCGGTTGTCGCTGCCCAGGAGCAGGACGTCGAGCGGCCCGGTCGGTGCGGGCTCGTCAGCCAGGCTGCCGATCACCGCTGGTGCGGGCGCCACCTGGTGCTGCCACTGCTCGACGACGACCGGCACACCCGCACCGGCCATCAGCAGGCCGGCAGCAGCCCCCGTGACACGGCGGACCAAACGGCGGCGCCGGGCCCGGGCCCAGGCCATGTCGATCTTGGCCCGGACCGGGCCGATCGGCGGCGCCAGCGTCTCGTGCCGCTCGAAGGCGGCACGCAGCTCTTCCTCGATCGGGCTCATCGGGCCTCCACCAACTCGGTGCGGAGCGTTGCCAGCGCTCGCGAGATGGACGAACGGACCGTGCCGACGGCGCAGCCGAGCACCTCGGCGATCTCCGCGTCCGGCAGGTCTTCGTAGTACCGCAGGACGAGGACCGCCCGCTGCTGACGCGGCAGTCGCGCCAGCATGGTCCAGACACTGTCGCGCTCGGCGGTCTCGCTCGCGTGGTCGGAGGGCTCCGCGCGCACGGGGTCCGGCTCGGCCCGCAGCAGCACCCGCTTGATCCACGAGCCACGGCGCAGGTCGATGAACTGGTTGGTCAGCATCTTGCGGACGTAACCGTCGGGCGAGTCGCTGCGGACCACCCGGCGCCAGTTGAGCTGGACACGAACCATCGTGTCCTGCACCAGATCCTGCGCGGTGTGCTCGTCGCCGGTGAGCATGACGGCATAACGCAGCAACGCGCCGAGCCTGCTGTCGACGAACTCCTCGTAGGTCACGGGCACCTCCGCTCCTACGACGGGTACGGACCCCGGAATCATTGCGGGGGGCGTCAAATAGGTCGCCGTCCCTGGCCGGGCACTGCGATCATCGGCCCGTGCTGCTCACCGTGACGACCACTCGCCGGCCGGCGACCGACCTCGGTTACCTGCTGGTCAAGCACCCCGACAAGGTGCACTCCTTCGACGTGCCCACCGGCACGGCCCACGTCCTCTTCCCGGACGCGGCCGACGACCGGTGCACCGCCGCGCTGCTGCTGGACGTCGATCCGCAGCGGCTCGCGCGGGGTGGTCGCAAGCAGCAGTCGGCGCCCGAGTCGTTCGCGCTGGGTCAGTTCGTCAACGACCGCCCGTACGCCGCGTCGAGCCTCCTGGCCGGTGCGCTCGCCAAGGTCTTCCGCAGTGCGCTGCGCGGTGAGTCGAAGGACCGTCCGGAGCTCGCGAACGAGGCCATCCCGCTGGAGATCCACGTGCCCGTGCTGCGGTGCCGGGGCAGTGCGGCCGCGCTGTTCGAGCCGCTGGGCTGGACGGTGACCGCCACCGCGATCCCGCTCGACGACGTGCCCGACGGCCACCCGCTGGCCGGCGACAGCCCCTACGTCGATCTCACCCTGACCGGCACGCTGCGGCTCGCCGACGCCCTCAACCACCTGTACGTGCTGATGCCCGTCCTCGACGACGCCAAGCACTACTGGGTGGCGCCCGACGAGATCGACAAGCTGCTCCGCGCCGGCGAGGGCTGGCTGGCCGACCACCCGGAGAAGGTGCTGATCACTCGCCGCTACCTGGCGCACCGGCGCTCGCTGGCCGCCAGCGCCCTGGAGCAGCTGGACCGCGTCGACCCGGACTCCGTCGACGCGCCGGCCGACACCGTCACCGACGAGGAGGCAGAGCTGCCGGTCGAGCGCAAGCAGTCGCTCGCCGAGCAGCGGCGTGACGCGGTGCTGGCTGCTGTCGCCGAGTCCGGTGCGACCCGCGTGCTCGACCTCGGCTGCGGTGGCGGCGCCCTGCTCAGCGGTCTCATGAAGGACCGCCGCTACACCGAGATCATCGGTACGGACGTGTCGTCGCGCGCCCTCGACCTCGCGCACCGCCGGCTGCGGCTGGACAACGTGCCCGAACGTCAGCAGGGCCGCGTGAAGCTGTGGCAGTCGGCGCTGACCTACCGCGACGACCGGCTGCGCGGGTACGACGCGGCGGTCCTGATGGAGGTCGTCGAGCACGTCGACCCGCCGCGGCTGCCCGCGCTGGAGGCGTCCGTCTTCGGTCACGCGAGCCCGGCGACGGTCGTCGTGACCACGCCGAACGCCGAGTACAACGTCCTCTACGAGGGCCTGACCGGCATGCGGCACTCCGATCACCGCTTCGAGTGGACCCGGGCCGAGTTCCAGGACTGGGCCGCGCGTACGGCGACCGCGCACGGTTACGCGGTCAGCTTCCGCGGGGTCGGCGACCTCGACGAGACGCACGGCACCCCGACCCAGATGGCGATCTTCACGAAGGAGGAGGCATGACCACCATCGACATCCCGGAGCTCGCGCTCGTCGCGCTGGTCGGCATCTCCGGCTCGGGCAAGTCGACGTTCGCCCGCGAGCACTTCAAGGCGACGCAGGTGCTCTCCTCCGACTACTTCCGCGGCCTGGTCGCGGACGACGAGAACGACCAGTCCGCGTCCGGCGACGCCTTCGACGTGCTGCACTACGTCGCCGGCAAGCGGCTGGCCGCCGGGCGGCTCACCGTCGTCGACGCCACCAACCTCCAGACCCATGCGCGGGCCGGGCTGGTCAAGGTCGCCCGCGAGCACGACGTGCTGCCCGTCGCGGTGGTGCTGGACGTGCCGGAGGCGCTGGCGTGGGAGCGCACTCAGGGACGCGAGGACCGGACGTTCGGTCGTCACGTCCTCAACCGCATGCACCGTGACCTGCGGCGTTCGCTGGGTCAGCTGGCCCGGGAGGGCTTCCGCAAGATCCACGTGCTGCGGGGCGTGGACGAGATCGCGGCGGCCGAGATCCGCTACGAGAAGCTGTTCAACGACAAGCGGGACGTCACCGGCCCGTTCGACATCATCGGCGACGTGCACGGCTGCCGTGCCGAGCTCGAGACCCTCCTGACGACGCTGGGCTATGCCCTCGTCCGCGACGACGCCGGCCGCCCGGTCGACGCGGTGCATCCGGACGGCCGTACGGCTGTCTTCGTCGGTGACCTGGTGGACCGCGGCCCGGACTCCCCCGGAGTGCTGCGCCTGGTCATGGGCATGGTGGCCGCCGGCACGGCGATCTGCGTGCCGGGAAACCACGAGAACAAGCTCGCCCGCAAGCTCAACGGCCGCAACGTGCAGCTCACGCACGGGCTTCCGGAGACGCTCGAGCAGCTTTCGTTCGAGGACGAAGCTTTCACGGCCGAGGTCCGGACCTTCATCGAGGGCCTGGTCAGCCACTACGTGCTCGACGGCGGCAAGCTGGTCGTCGCCCACGCCGGGCTCAAGGAGGCCTACCAGGGCCGCGCGTCCGGGCGGGTCCGGTCCTTCGCGCTCTACGGCGAGACCACGGGCGAGACCGACGAGTACGGCCTGCCGGTCCGCTACCCGTGGGCCCGCGACTACCGCGGCTCGGCAGCGGTCGTCTACGGCCACACGCCCACCCCGCAGCCCGAGTGGATCAACAACACGATCTGTCTCGACACCGGCTGTGTGTTCGGCGGCAAGCTCACCGCCCTGCGCTGGCCGACCCGCGAGCTGGTGTCGGTACCCGCCGAACGCGAGTACTACGAGCCGGCCCGCCCGCTGGTGCCGGTCGACACGAAGCCCGACGAGGGGCTCGACCTGGCCGACGTCACCGGCCACCGGCACCTCGAGTACGGGTACGGCCGCACCACGGTCGCCGCGGAGAACGCCGCCGCGGCACTGGAGGTGATGAGCCGCTTCGCCCTCGACCCGGCAACACTCGTGTGGCTGCCCCCGACGATGGCACCGTGCTCGACGTCGACGATCGACGGCTATCTCGAGCACCCGTCGACCGCCTTCGCCGACCTGCGTTCCGCCGGCGTGGGCAAGGTCGTGTGCGAGGAGAAGCACATGGGCTCCCGTGCGGTCGTCCGCGTCTCCCGCGACGGTGCGGGTGACGCGATCTGGACGCGTACCGGACGGCCGTTCTTCGACGCCGAGCGCAACGCGGCGCTGCTGGCCGGTGTCCGCGCCGCGGCGGCCGGGATCTTCGACGAGCTCGACACCGGCTGGCTGCTGCTCGACGCCGAGCTGCTGCCCTGGTCGGCCAAGGCCGGCAGCCTGATCCGCGAGCGGTACGCCGGAGTCGGCGCCGCCGGCCGCGCCGCGCTCCCGGCCGCCCTCGACGTGCTGCGGAAGGCGACCGGCCGGGGCCTCGACGTGTCCGTGCTCCGGGACCGCCTCGAGCTGCGGGCGACCGAGATCGAGGGCTACTCGGCGGCCTACCGTGCCTACGTGCAGCCGACCGACGGGCTGACCGGTGTGACCCTGGCACCGTTCGCGGTGCTCGCCGGTGCGGGCACGAGCTACCGGGACAAGGACCACGGCTGGCATCTCGACCTGGCCGACAAGCTGGTCGCCGCGGACCCGGTCCTCTTCACGCCGACGCGGCGCATGGTGGTCGACCTCGACGACCCCGCTGCCGAGCAGGCCGCCACCGACTGGTGGCTCGACCTCACGGCTGCGGGTGGCGAGGGAATGGTCGTCAAGCCGTACGCGGGGCTCGGGGTGACCGACACCAAGGGCCGGCTGGCACAGCCGGGGGTGAAGTGCCGTGGCCGGGAGTACCTGCGGATCATCTACGGCCCGGAATACACCCGTCCGGAGCAGCTCGATCGGCTCCGCCAGCGCTCGCTGGGCCGTAAGCGCGGTCTCGCTCTGCGTGAGCACGGGCTCGGTCTGGCGGCGCTGGACCGGCTGGCCGAGGGCGCCCCGCTGTGGCGCATCCACGAACTTGTCTTCGCCATCCTGGCGGCGGAGTCCGAGCCCGTGGACCCGCGTCTGTAATCCACAGCATGCGTACAGGTACCGGTATGGCAGCGGCCGGTACCCTGCTCCTCGTGGACATCCGTGCGCTCTCCGAGCAGCTTGCCCTGAACCCGATGGACCCGAAGGATTTGCTGCAGACCTTCGGGTTGATCGGCGTCTGGGCGATCCTCTTCGCGGAGACGGGCCTGCTCGTCGGGTTCTTCTTCCCCGGTGACTCTCTGCTGTTCCTGGCCGGTGTCGCAGCCTCTCCCGTCGCCGACTCGATCTTCGGTGACGGCACCCGCATGTCCCTCGTGGGCCTGCTGATCGGTGCGCCGCTCTGCGCCATCGTCGGCGCCCAGCTGGGTCACCTCCTCGGCGCAAAATACGGCCGCCGCATGTTCGAGCGCCCGGACAGCAAGCTGTTCAAGCGTGAATACGTGGAGAAGGCGGAGTTCTACTTCGAGAAGTTCGGGCCCGCCAAGGCCGTTGTCCTGGCCCGCTTCATCCCGATCGTCCGCACCTTCCTGAACCCCGTCGCGGGCACCCTCGGCATGCCGGCTCGCACGTTCTTCCTGTGGAACGTGGTCGGCGCGATCCTCTGGTGCGACGGCGTGATCCTGGTCGGATATCTGCTGGCCCAGCAGATCTACGACGCCATCGGCGACAAGATCGACCACTACATCCTGCCGGTGGTCGCCCTGATCGTGCTGATCTCGGTGCTGCCGATCCTGATCGAGATGCTCCGCGAGCGGAAGGCCAAGAAGAACGCGGCGGCGGAGCCTGGACCGGCCACGGCCATCGGTGTCGTCGCGGCGGCCACGGTTGCCGGCATGGCGGAAGCCATCACCGACCACGAAGACGACCACAGCGACCACAAGCCCCGCCACTCAGCCTGATGCTCTGAGGCTCAGATCCAGACCCAGAGTCAAGATCTGGATGTCGTGCCTGGCTGCATGGTTCTGACCGTCGCTCCCGCCGATTGCCGGCTGCGTGCTCGCCGGCCTTGAAACCGAAAAACACGCCCCGCGAACCGAATCGGTCGCGGGGCGTGTTCTTGTCAGACGGAGATTGCTGACGGCAGGCGGTCGAGGAATTCCTCCGGGACTTCGCGGAGGTTGTCCAACCGCCCGAGCGTCAGCGCCCGGTAGGTCAGCAACGCGGCTTCTTCGAGGTTGCGGGCCCGTTTGTGGGCCAGCTCCACCGAATCGGCCATGACCACACAGCCGTGCTGGCTGAGCACCAGACAGTCGGTGCCGTCGGCGGCCATCGCGGCCGTCAGTGCAGCCACCTCCGTGCCGCCCGGCAGGCGGAACGGCACAGTGGAGACACGCTTGAGGTAGAAGGCGTGATCGGTCGTCACGATGCGGATGTGCTCACCGAGCGCATCCAGCAGCAGCGCCGTCTGCGGGTGCAGGTGGATCACCGCGTTGACGTCCGGGCGGGCGCGGTACAACGCGAGGTGGAGAGCGATTTCGCTGGTCGGGGTCAGGCGGGGTGCCGGCAGCGTGCCGATGGTCGCGGGCGCGCCGTCGGAGATGCGTACCGGTGCGAAGGTCGTCCGGCTGAGTCTGTCCAGCCAGGCGCCGCTCGCGGTCACCCAGCAGGCATCCTCGTCGGGCATCCGGGCGGACAGGTTGCCGCCGGAGCCACAGACCAGACCGGCCTGCACCACGTCGTAGCCCACGTGCGCGAGCTGATCGCGCAGATCGCCGGGCACATAGTTCACCCGTTTACTCCTAAGGGTCCGGGGGGTGGATCCTTCGGGGAGGTACCGGCCTGGCGTCACGCCCCATTAACGGTGACGCCAGGCTTTGTCAGGTCTACTCAGCGGGCCTTCTTCGTAGCCCGCTTGCGCGGCGGGGTGAGCAGGTCCGCAATGGTCGCGATCGCTGTCGGGACCAGCCGGTAGTAGGCCCACACGCCGCGCTTCTCGCGCTCGAGCAGGCCGGCCTCCGTCAGGATCCGCAGGTGGTGGCTCACGGTCGGCTGCGACAGGCCCAGAGGGGCAGTCAGGTCGCAGACGCACGCTTCGCCATCCGTAGCGGACTGGATGAGGCTCAGCAGCCGGAGCCGAGCAGGGTCGGCAAGTGCCTTCAGCACTCCCGCCAGTCGCTCGGCATCCGCCTTTTCAATTGGCTCGCCGGCAAGCGGCGAGATCTGAGGCATTGTCATTTCCGCCAACGCAGTTCCCACGATCTCCATCCTTCCACCAACTGCATCGATTCTCCTGCATGTGCGCAGGAACGAACCGGCTAACTTTCAGGCCGTAAGGCCGAGATCGGTCGAACGGTAGGCCGATCGGTACGTCTGTCCGGCACCCCGCACGGCAGCGTCCGCACCCCGATCGACCATTTCCGCGACACCGACTTCGGTCTCTGCCTCCTGCAACGCCTCAGCCGCCTTCTGGTCGCTGCTCATCGCCGTCGAGCTCTCGATCCCCGCCCCCGGAGTGAGACGCCCCACATTGTTGAATCACGATCAGCATGGCGGCCGTCCCGACGCCCGCCCGGTCGTCGGAACTGCCGTGTAGTGCACCGTCACACGACCCGGGTCGAGGTCACAGTCAACTTCACGACCCGATGAAAGCACGGCACAACGCTGCGCGACGGCCAATTCAGTGATGAATTTACGCAGGTCGTGGTGGGCTTCCATGTCATCGAGCGTACTTCCTGACGCCGAACTGGAACGTTCTGCCCCGCCAGGGCGGAAAGGAACTATTGACCCACGGCATTACCCCGGCGGAACAGGAAATATTGTTAACTGAAGAGGCTGCGGCCACCGCTTCAAAACAGGTATAGACGCAGCTCAAAGCACCTTTCCGCGGCACCGTTGCCGGTCCCGCAGACAACGACGGTCATCGAACGAGTACGCACCGACACCGTTGTCATCGATCGACGTCTGTCCGTCCAGCGAAAAACACCCACCGAGCGGCACGCTTACATCGACCGGACAGCGAAACCTGAGACATCCTCGGCGTTCAACGGTACCCGTTCGGGTGACGCACAACCGTCGATGCTTGTCCCTCGTCAGCTGGAAGGACGCGACCAGTACTCGTCGTCCGGACCCGGCTGGGGAGGCGACGCCGGCTGTCCCGGCGGGATCGGCTGCCCCGCGGCGGGCGGCGCCGACGGATAGGGCGATCCGTAACCGCCGGCCGGCGGCGCTGACCAGCCACCCGGAGCCGGCGGACCGTAGCCGGCCGATGGCGGCAAACCGTACCCGGCCGGAGGCGGCGGATAACCACCCGGCGCCGGAGCGGCGAACGGGTCCGGCGGCAGCGCCTTGGGTGCCCGGCCGAAAAACGTCCCCGGGCTGGTGAGCAAGAGCACACCCACAAGCAGGTACCCGAGCACCTGCGCGACGCTCACGACGACGTTGAGCCCGAGCCACGAGGCGGGGTAGGCATCGGCCAGCGCGGCCCCCAGCGTCCCCTGAGCGTCGTCTCCGCCCCGCTGCACGGCCATGCTGATCGTCGTGCCGCACCCGGCGACCAGGCCGAGCCCGACAACCACCCAGGTGGCGATCCGTGCCGCGTTGCTGCCGCGTCGCAGGCCCAGAGCCAGCACGATGAAGAGCGCAAAGAGGATCACGGCCAGGACCACGCTGAACGCGGCGACGATCCAGACGACCGTCACGTAACCGTCGACGTCCGCGCTGCCCGAACCGGCAGCCGCGCGGAACCGGTCGACCGTCCCGGGTGCGACCGCCAGCGTGGCGACGGCGTACGCGAGGCCGGCCACCGCCATGACGATCAGCAGGATGGACGCGAACGCCACCGACACCGGCCGGCGGGGCTCGGTGGTGGGGGCCGCCGCGGCGATCGGCGGCTGCATTGCGTACGACATGGACGTCTCCCGGGTGATCCGTTGCGGACGAACCTACCTGGACGCGCAGCGCGCCGCCGGGGTTACCCGGCGGCGCGCGAGGCGAGCGTTTCTCAGGAGGGGTTGGCCGGGGGCGGGCCCGGCTTGTCCTCCTCCGACGGAGGCGAAGGCGGAGTCTGAGACGGCGGCGGTGACGGCGCACTCCACGGATCGGTCGGCTGCACACTGCCCGTGTGCGGATCCGCTTCCGGGCCGGAGGCCGGCGGCGGTGTCGGCTCGCCGGACGGCGGTGGTGCCGCAGGCGGAGTCGTCGGCCCCGACACACTTCCCGGGTACGCCGGGTAACCCGCCGGCTGTCCCGGATAGGTCGGGTACGGCGACTGCCCCGGATAGGGCTGCCCAGGATAAGGCTGGCCCGGATAAGGCGGCTGCTGACCAGGCATTCCCGGGTACGGGTTCAGCGGATCCCACGCGACCGCCGGCTTGCGGAAGAACTCGTTCGCCGCCGGCAGCATCAGCAGGATGACCGCGCCCAGCAGCGTCAGCACGACGATGACGGTCAGCGTGGTCGAGATGGGCTGGAACCACCCGGGCAGCCGGTCCGCGAGCTCCGCCTCGATGTCCGAAGCGCTGGGACCGGACGTGGTGCCGGTGTCGAGGTTCATGCCGCTGGTGGCGGCGGTGCCGAGCAGGCCGAAGCCGTTGCAGCAGAGGAAGATGCCGCCGACCACCCACGTGGTGATCCGCGCCGCCTGCTTGCCCCGGTTGTTGTAGATCGCGAGGATCGCCAGTGCGGCGGCGAACAAGATGTTGATCACCACACCGACCACGCTGACCGCGACGATGACACTTTCGATGCCGGAGTTCTCGGTGCCGGCGTACAGCTCGGTGTAGACGTCCCGCGTCGTCCCGACCGTGGTGAGGGACAGGACGCCGGCGATGATCGACGCAGCCGAGGCGAGGTAGAGCAGGTAGGACGAGACGGTGACCACCGTCGGGCGTGATCTCGGTGCCGACATTCCCGGGTACATCGGATCAGACACGGCGCTCCCTCCTAGATCCACTCACGGTATCGGGCGTATGCCAGTTCCGTCGACCGACCGACATCGGATCGCCACCTGTGGCAACATCGCCCGATGTAACCCGAAATCGGACGATATAGGTCGCTCGTTCAGGGGGCGACAGGAGTCGATCGCTACCCATACACTTCCATCTCGTGGCGCGCCCCAGGCAGCAGAGACCTTCGGCGACGCCCCCTGCCCGACCGAGTCGCCGCCCCCGCTCAGAGACAGCCGGGGCCGAGGCAGACCGGATTCGGGCGCCTTCCCGATTGCGCCGGCCGCGTGACCATGCCGCGGCCGCCCCAGACTCGACAAGGACCGGTGAGTCCCATGCCACACGCAGACACCCTGACCGTCGTTCACCATGACGACACACGCACCAGTTACACCGACGTCCGGTACCAGTTGCACCGCGACGGCATCAGGATCTGGTCCGACGAGGGCGAGCACGCTCTCACGGACATTCTCATGACCCACGCCTACCGGCAACGGGAGGCACGGGCGAGCTAGACGGCAAGGAAAAAGGGGCCCCTCCACGGAGGGGCCCCTTTTCTGTGTCCTCAGGCGGCGTGGACCGACAACCCGTCCTTGGTGTCGTTGAGATCCACGACCACGGTGTTGCCGTCGACGATCTCCCCGGCCAGCAGCGCCTTGGCCAGCGAATCGCCGATCGACGACTGCACCAGCCGGCGCAACGGGCGGGCGCCGTAGATCGGGTCGTAACCCCGCTCGCCCAGCCACAGCACCGCGGCCTCCGAAACCTCCAGCTCGAGCCGCCGGTCGGCGAGCCGGGACCGCAGCCGGCCCAGCTGAATGTCCACGATGGCCGCCAGGTCCTGCGACGTCAGCGCCTGGAAGACCACGATGTCGTCGAGCCGGTTGAGGAACTCCGGCTTGAAGTGCGCGCGGACGGACGCCATGACCTCCTCACGCCGCTCCTCCTCACCCAGGGTGAAGTCGGAGATGACCGACGAGCCCAGGTTCGAGGTCAGCACCAGGATCGCGTTGCGGAAGTCGACCGTCCGGCCCTGACCGTCGGTCAGCCGGCCGTCGTCGAGCACCTGCAGCAGCGTGTCGAAGACGTCCGGGTGAGCCTTCTCGACCTCGTCCAGCAACACCACCGAGTACGGCCGGCGGCGCACAGCCTCGGTGAGCTGTCCGCCCTCCTCGTACCCGACGTATCCGGGCGGGGCGCCCAGCAGGCGGGCCACGGAGTGCTTCTCGCCGTACTCGCTCATGTCGATGCGGACCATGGCGCGCTCGTCGTCGAAGAGGAAGCCCGCGAGGGCCTTGGCCAGCTCCGTCTTGCCGACACCGGTGGGGCCGAGGAAGAGGAAGCTGCCGGTGGGGCGGTCCGGGTCGGCGACACCGGCACGGGCCCGGCGTACGGCTCCGGAGACCGCGGCCACGGCGATGGGCTGGCCGACCACCTTGGCCTGCAGCGTCTCCTCCATGCGGAGCAGCTTGGCGGTCTCGCCCTCCATCATCCGGCCGGCCGGGATGCCGGTCCACGACGCGATGACCTCGGCGATGTCGTCGGCGCCGACCTCTTCCTTGACCATCGGCGGCTCGGTCTTCTCCTCCTCGGCCGCGGAGGCGTGCTCGATCTCCGCCATCAGCGCGGGGATCTCCTGGTACTGCAGGCGGGACGCCTTCTCCCACTCCGCGTCACGCTGCGCGCGTTCGAGGTCGGCCTGCTGCTCGTCGAGCCGCTTCTTGAGCTCACCGACACGGTTGAGGCCGCTGCGCTCACGCTCCCAGCGGGCGCTCAGCGCGGTGAGCTCCTCCTCGCGGTCGGCGAGGTCACGCTCGAGCCGCTCGAGACGGGCGATCGACGCGGGGTCGGTCTCCTTCTCCAGCGCCAGCTTCTCGACGCGCATCCGGTCGACCTGACGCTGCAGCTGGTCCAGCTCGACCGGCTGCGAGTCGATCTCCATGCGCAGCCGGGAGGCCGCCTCGTCGATCAGGTCGATCGCCTTGTCGGGCAGGAACCGGTCGCTGATGTAACGGTCCGAGAGGGCGGCGGCCGCGACCAGCGCGGCGTCCGTGATCTGGACCCGGTGGTGCGCCTCGTAACGACCCTTGAGCCCGCGCAGGATGCCGATCGTGTCCTCGACCGTCGGCTCGCCGACCACCACCGGCTGGAAGCGCCGCTCCAGGGCGGGGTCCTTCTCGATGTGCTCGCGGTATTCGTCCAGAGTGGTCGCACCGACCATCCGCAGCTCACCGCGGGCGAGCATCGGCTTGAGCATGTTGCCGGCGTCCATCGAGCCCTCGCCCTTGCCGGCGCCGACAACGGTGTGCAGCTCGTCGAGGAAGGTGACGACCTGACCGTCGGAGTTGCGGATCTCCTCGAGCACGCTCTTGAGGCGCTCCTCGAACTGTCCGCGGTATTGCGCACCGGCGACCATCGCGCCGAGGTCGAGCGAGACCAGCTTCTTGTCGCGCAGGGTCTCGGGCACGTCACCCGCGACGATCCGCTGGGCCAGGCCCTCGACGATCGCGGTCTTGCCGACGCCGGGCTCACCGATCAGCACCGGGTTGTTCTTGGTACGCCGGGAGAGCACCTGCACCACCCGGCGGATCTCGGCATCCCGGCCGATGACGGGGTCGATCTTGCCGTCACGGGCGAGCGCGGTCAGGTCGACGCTGTACTTCTCGAGCGCCTTGTAGGTCTGCTCGGGCTCGGCGGTGGTGACCCGGCGGTCGCCTCCGCGTACCGAGGGGAAGGCCGCGACCAGGGTCTCCTCGGTCGCGCCGACGTCACGCAGGGCCTTGCCGACCACACCGCCGACCCGGGCCAGACCGGCCAGCAGGTGTTCGGTGGAGACGTATTCGTCGCCGAGCGGCTTGGCGATCAGTTCGGCCTCGCCGATCGCGTTGACGAACTCCCGCGACAGGCTGGGCTCGGCGGTGCTCGCACCGCGGGCGGAGGGCTGCTGCTCGACCGCGCGGACGGCCGCGCGCCGCACGTCGGCGGGGTTGGCGCCGACCGCGCGCAGCAGGGCGCCCGCGGTGGACCCGCCGGTGTCGAGCAACGAGAGGAGGAGATGCCACGGTTCGACGGTGGCGTGGCCCCGCTGGTTCGCGTCGGCAACAGCACCGGTGATGACGTCGCGGCTCTTGGTGGTCAGGCGTTCGGCGTTCATGAGCTCCCCTGGATCGGATCTTCCCAGTAGTGCAGCAATCCGAGACTTGAGCGTATTCCACTCAACTCTAGCGTCAGCTCCGGGGAAGTACCTTCAGCTTGACCCACGCACGCTCGGCCGCCTCGCCGGTGCCGAGCCACAGCTCACCCTGCAGGTCGTCGCGGGCCTGCAGCGTGCCGTCCAGCAGCGTCTCGACACCCCCGCCGGACGGCCAGATCATCGGTGACCAGGGCATGTCCGGTGCGACGATCCCGGCGCCGTGGGCGGTCGAGACCATCAGCATCCCGTGGCCGAGCGGCGCCGCGCCCGCGTACGAGGCGGGGTGGCCCTCGACCGTCACCGGCTTCCACGTGCCGCCGTCGAGGTGCCAGATCTCCGGAAACTCGCGCCGGCTCGCCGGTTGCTCGACCAGCCAGATGTCCGCACGGTCCGCCGAGACCAGCATCCGGCCCTGCACACCCGGGGCCACCACCTGATGATCGTCCGCGGTGGAGCGCGGCGGTTCCTTCTCGACGTGCCGGAAGGTCCGCCCGGCGTCGGTCGAGACGTACCAGAGGCGGGGCTCGGCGAGCAGGATCAGCTCGCCGCCCGTACCGAAAAAGACCTGGTGGTTGTCCGCAACCGGCTTGGGGTGCCGGCGGGGCAGCCAGGTCGAGCCGCCGTCCGCGGTCACGAAGAGCCGGGCGGTGCAGTCGTCGTGGTTTCCGACCCGCCGCTTCGGCAGCTCGCAATGGGTGAAGAGAGCAACACCGACCGTGGCGGTCCGAAACTTGAGCGCCTGCTGGACGTACCCGTGCGGCACGTCGACCGAGGCGGTCCGCACTGTGTACTCGATCGGCAGGTGCGGCTGATGCACGATCGCGGACGGTGACGGCGAACGGTCGGGAGGAGGGCGCCGGACACCGTCGAGCGCCGAGCAGCCGCCCAGCGTGAGCAGCAACAGAACCCCGGCCAGCGCGCGTGGCAGAACAGCATCCATATGCGTATCCCCCTCACCGAACGCCGACCGTAACGGGCGTCACCATGGGCAAGGAATCCCCCGAAGCCGTAGCGTGGCCGCAATGGCTCAGGAAACTTCGACCCGGACGGCTACTCGTCTCGGCCGTGCGCTGCTACCGCTGGGCCTGCTGTTCCTGGCCGTCGGCATCTCGGTGGCGCTGTTCAACCCGTTCCTCGCGCTCTTCCTCAGCACCGAGGTCGACGCCGGGCCGGTCAAGACCACTGTCTTCCTGATCGTCGCGCCGCTCGCGGGTGTGCTCGGCTCCAGCCTCGTCGGCCGTGTCTCCGACCGCCGGCCGATCCGCCGGCGGCTACTGATCATCGGCGCGGTCGCGGGTGTCGTCGGCACCGGCGTGACCGCCGTCGTCCGCGACTACTGGGTGCTGCTCGCCCTGGCCATCACCGCCTTTGCGCTGGCCGGCTCACTCTTCCCCCAGTCCTTCGCGTACGCCCGTCAGGTGCTCCTGCGTGACGACCCGGCACGCGCCCCGATGGGCATCAGCGCCCTGCGTACCGTGTTCTCGCTGGCCTGGGTGGCCGGACCGTCGCTGGCCGCGTTCCTGCTGGACTCGGGCAGTTTTGTCTGGGTCTACGGCACGGCCGCGCTGACGTACGCGTTTGCCGCCCTGATTGCGATCTTCTGGCTCGACGAGGTCCCCGCGCCCGCACCCCCGGCCGCGGACGAGCCGGCCGCCGTGTCCGGTGACGCACCGAGGTGGACACTGTGGCTGACCGCGGCGGCGTTCACCCTGCTCCAGACGCCGCTGACCCTGGCGGTGCAGGCCCTGCCGCTGTTCATCAGCACCGAGCTGGGTGGCGACGTCGGCGACGCCGGTCTGCTGCTCGGGCTCTGCGCGGCCCTGGAGATTCCGCTGATGCTGGGCCTCGGGTTGCTCTCGACACGGCTCCCGCTGCGGCTGCTGCTCTTCATCGGCGCGGCCTGCGGCATCGGCTACTACGGGATCGCCGCCGTGTCGACCGGCCTGTGGATGCTCGTCGCCGGGCAGGTGCTGAACGCCCTGTTCATCGCGGCCGTCTCCGGACTGGGCATCTCGTACATGCAGGACATGCTGCCCCACCATCCGGGTCGTGCCACGACACTGTTCACCAACTCGTTCCCGCTCGGCGCGATGCTGGCCGGGCCGCTGTTCGGGCTCGCACAGCACTTCGACTACCGGCTCGCGTACTGGCTGTGCACAGCACTCTGCGCGGCAGGCCTGCTGCTCCTGATAGTGGTGCGTAACGACCATGCGACGCGGCACGCATGACAGATCCGTTACCGTTGAATGCGTGCGCGTACGGGTAGAGCAGACTCCACTTCCTGGCATCGGTGTCCGTCACGACCTGATCACCTCCTCCGGTCGTACGGTCGGTGTGGTCTCACACCGCAACGGTCGTCGTGACCTGCTGCTCTACGACGTGGACGACCCCGACTCGTGCCTCGCCTCGATACCCCTCACCGACGACGAGGCCGAGGCGCTCGCCGATGTCCTCGGCGCCTCGCTGATGCTGGGTCAGCTCGCCGGACTGCGCCAGCAGGCCGCCGGTCTGCTCACCGAGCAGATCGCCCTGCCCGCCGGCTCGCCGTTTGTCGGTCGCCGGCTGGGTGACACCCGGGCCCGCACCCGCACCAGCGCGTCGATCGTGGCGGTTCTCCGTGACCGCGAGGTCATCGCCTCACCCGGCCCGTCGTTCCAGTTCGACGCGAACGACGTGGTCGTCGCTGTCGGCACCCGCGAAGGCCTGAATGGCGTGACCGCCATCCTGGCCGGCGACACCGGCGACTGAGGCGCCGCCCGTGCACAGCACGACGATCCTGCTCATCGAGGTCGGCGCGCTCCTCTTTGCGCTCGGCATGCTCGGTCGAATCGGTCGCCGCTTCGGTCTCTCACCCATCCCGCTCTACCTGCTCGCCGGGCTCGCCTTCGGGCACGGCGGTGTCATCCCGCTCTCGGCCAGCGAGGAGTTCATCGAGGTCGGCGCCGAGATCGGCGTCATCCTGCTGCTGGTCATGCTCGGCCTGGAGTATTCCGCCAGTGAGCTCGTCGGCAACCTGCGCTCGGCCGCGCCCGCCGGGCTGATCGACGCCCTGTTCAACGCCCTGCCCGGTGCCGGTTTTGCGTTCCTGCTCGGCTGGGGCTGGGAGGCGGCGCTGGTGCTGGCCGGCATCACCTGGGTGTCGTCGTCGGGTGTCATCGCCAAGGTGCTCGGCGACCTGGGCCGGCTCGGTAACCGCGAGACGCCGGTGATCCTGTCGGTGCTGGTCATCGAGGACCTCGCGATGGCGTTCTACCTGCCGCTGGTCACCGCCGTCCTGGCCGGCGTGGGCCTCCTCGGCGGTGCGAAGGCCCTGGCCGTCGCCGTCCTCACCGTGGTCGCGGTGCTCGTGGTGGCGATCCGCTACGGCCACGCCATCTCGAGCTTCATCTCGGTGAAGGACGCCGAGGCACTCCTGCTCAGCGTGCTCGGCCTGACGCTTTTTGTGGCCGGTGTCGCCGCCGAGCTGAAGGTGTCCGCTGCTGTGGGCGCCTTCCTCGTGGGCATTGCGCTCTCCGGTCCCGTGGCGCACAACGCGACCCAGATCCTGTCGCCGTTGCGGGACCTCTTCGCGGCGGTCTTTTTCGTCTTCTTCGGGCTCTCCACCGATCCGGCCGCGATGCCGCCGGTGATCCTGCCCGCCCTCGGCCTGGCCGTCCTGACCATGCTGACCAAGGTTCTCACCGGTGTGCTCGCCTCGCGGCGGGCAGGCATCGCGCTCCCCGGCCAGATCCGCACCGGGCTCGCCCTGATGCCCCGCGGCGAGTTCTCGATCGTCATCGCCGGACTCGCCGTCGCCTCCGGTGTCGAACCCGAGCTGGCGCCTCTCGCGACCGCGTACGTCTTGATCACCGTGGTGAGCGGGCCGATGCTGGCCCGTTTGCCCGACTACACCTGGTTCAAGAGCATGGTCCGCAAACGTATGGCTGTGCAGCGCCCTGTCGGACCTGTTACCGCAGCTGAATGACCGTTTTTGCGTCCAGGCAGCTTAAAGCTACTGACCAGTATCCGAAAGTGATCTCTTACGCCTTCCGCAGGACACGTACGGCGCGCTAACGTGTCGCCGCGACAACAACGTGTTATCGGGTGACCAGCGTCTCGCCGAATGCAGGGGGAATTGCCTTCCGGCGGGTCAGCACGGCCCTCTGCCGGGGAGGACGGCGGCATGAGTGAGCTAAACGAGGCGGCGTCGTGACCGTGCGTGAATCGGCCTTTTTCGGGTTCGTCAACCCGGTCGATCCGCGACCGGAAGAGCTGCAGGCCTGGGCGTACCACCCCGAGGCTGTCCCGCTCGACGCCATGCCCTCCGACTGGGACCTGCTCATCGCGGGTGACGTGCTCGCGCCCACGCTCTACGAGCTGGCCATGGACAGGCAGTGCCCGGCCCGCCGCTTCGCACTGCACTGCATGTACATCTACGCCGCCGACGGCGTCCGCCCGAACGCATCCTCGCTCCGCAAGCGCCGCCTCAAGAAGTACGTCGAGCGCGCGGAAGAGGTCGGCGACGAGCCGATGGCGATCTGGGCCCACAACTGCCGGGTGCTGATGACCCGCCCCGAGCTCTTCGACTACGAGGACTGGATCGAGGGCGGCCTGGTCCGCAACCCCCGCCGCCTCGCCGCCTTCGGCCGCCGCTGACCGGACCCTCGTGACGGCTTACTTGTCGCCGGCGCGGCGAGGGCGCCACACCACCAGGGCGGTCGACGGGCGTTCCTGACGGACCAGGTCACGGCCCGGGTACGCGTGCATCGTCTCGAGCTGGGCGATCCGCTGGTACGCGTCGCCGAGCTGCCGTTCCAGCTCGGCGACCCGTTCCTGGAGCTCACTCGCGAGCTGCTCGAGACCGATGATCCGCTTGATGCCGGCCAGGTTGACGCCTTCCTCCTGGCTCAGCTTCTGCACCTCGCGCAGCAGGGCGACGTCGCGTTCGCTGTAGCGACGGCCGCCACCACCGGCCCGGCCGGGCTGCACCAGGCCGAGCCGGTCATATTGACGCAGCGTCTGCGGGTGCATCCCGGCGAGCCGGGCGGCGACGGAAATGATCAGGACCTTCGCGTCGGAGGCCTGCTCCACCGAGATGCTGATCTCTTCATACATGTGCCACCTCCTGACAGGGTCCTGAATCAGCCGCGGCGCAGCCGGGCCTCGATGCGCTCACGCTCGGCGTTGGGCGTGAGCTTGGCGAACTGTTCCAGTGCGTCCCGGGCCTCGGTGCTGACCGCGGCCACGGCCGGGACCTGCACCTCGACGGTGACCAGCAGATCGCCGGCCTGGCCGTCGCGGCGCTGCACACCCTTGCCGCGCGCCCGCAGTGTGCGGCCGCTCGGTGTGCCGGGCGGCACCCGCAGCGTCACGGGACTGTCCAGCGTGGGCACTCGCAGGTCGGTGCCGAGCACCGCCTCCGCGAACGTGATCGGCACGGTCAGGGTGATGTCGTCCCCGGTACGCCCGAACAGGTCGTCGGGCCGGACCTTGACCTGCACGTACAGATCTCCGGCCGGGCCGCCCTTCTCACCCGGCTCGCCCCGCCCCGAGAGGCGGATCCGCTGACCGTCGGCGACACCGGCGGGGAAGCGGACGTTGATCGTGCGGTTCTTGGTGACCCCGCCCGTCCCCCGGCACTCCGGGCACTTCTGGTCGACGATGCTGCCCGCACCCTGGCACTCGCGGCACGGCTCGGAGAAGCTGAACGACCCCTGGTTGCGGGAGATCAGCCCTGACCCGTGGCACTGCGGACAGGTCCGCGGCACCGTTCCGGGCTTGGCGCCGTTGCCGTGGCAGGTGTCGCAGACGCCCGGCGAACGCAGGGTCAGCGGCAGGGTCGTGCCCTTGACGGCGTGGGCGAAGTCGAGCGTGACCTCGGCCTCGACGTCCCGGCCACGCTGCGGTCCCCGTCGCCCTCCGGCCGCGGCCCCACCGGCGCCACCGCCGGAGAAGATCGAGCTGAAGATGTCGGAGAAGCCCGCACCACCGAACCGGCGGTCACCGGCGCCTCCGGGCTGGCCGGCCCCGCTGAACCCGCCGCCGAACAGGTCGGACGGGTCGAACTGCGACCCACCGCCCGGGCGGGCGCCCCGGCGGAATGCGCCGGAGCCGAACAGGGAGCGCATCTCGTCGTACTCTTTGCGCTTCTTGTCGTCGGAGAGCACGTCGTAGGCCTCGGACGCGGACTTGAACCTGTCCTCGGCGTCCTTGTTGCCCGGGTTGTGGTCGGGGTGGTTCTCCCGGGCCAGTTTCCGGTACGCCTTCTTGATCTCATCAGCGGAGGCGGACTTGCCCACCCCGAGAACGGCGTAGAAGTCCTTCTCCAACCAGTCCTTGGAACTCATCCAGCCCACCTCCTCCACCGGATCGTTGGTGCGGGGAACGACGGGGTCCCGCCCACCGAGAGGTGGGCGGGACTGTTGATCGTCACGCGGGGTCGGCGACCGCGACCAGGGCCGGCCGCAGCAGCCGATCGCCCAGGGTGTAACCGCGGCGCATGACCTCGACGCAGGTCGGCTCGGTGACGTCTTCCGACGTCAGGTGCGCGACCGCCTCGTGCTGGGTCGGGTCGAAGGGGTCACCCTTCTCACCGAACGCCACGAGTCCGAGCTTGCCGACCGCGGCACCGAGCGCCTCGGCCACCGAGGCGAACGGTCCCACCAGGTCGCCGTGCTCGCGGGCACGGTCGATGTCGTCGAGCACCGGCAGCAGTGACGTGAGCACCGAACCGGTCGTCAGCTCGGCCGCCGCACTCCGGTCGCGGTCGACCCGCTTGCGGTAGTTGGCGTACTCCGCGGTCACCCGCTGCAGATCGCGGGTGCGCTCCTCGAGGTCGGTGCGCAGCAGGCCCACCTCGGCGCCGAGCAGGGACGCGGACATGGCCGCATCCTCGTCCGGCTCCTCGGCGGCGCGGTGCGCGCCTCCCGTGGTCTCCTCTTCGGGCTCCTTGGCCACCGTGGTGCCCTTACCCTTCACATCGATCTTGCGCCGGTCCCGGATGACGACGCGTTCGGTGTTCTCACCGTCGTTCTCGTCGTCCGCGCGGCTCACTTCTTGTCGTCCTCGACGATCTCGGCGTCCACGACGTCGTCAGGACCGCCTGCGGACGGGCCCGCGCTCGCGCCGGCCGCACCCGCGCCGCCCGGAGCACCGGCGCCACCAGGAGCACCCTGCGTGCCGTCGGGGCCGGGAGCACCCTCTGCGCCTTCCTGGTTCTGGGCGTACAGGAGGGATCCGGCGGCCTGGGAGACCGAGGCCAGCTTCTCGTGCGCGGTCTTGATCTTCTCGATGTCGCTGCCGCCCAGCGCGCCGCGCAGGTCACCCAGCGCCTCGCTGATCTGACCCTTGCTCTCCTCGGGCAGCTTGTCGCCGCTCTCGGCGAGGAACTTCTCGGTCTGCCACTGCAGCTGCTCGGCCAGGTTGCGCGTCTCCGCGTCCTCCTTGCGCTGCTTGTCCTCGTCGGCGTGGTCCTGAGCGTCGCGCATCATGCGCTCGATGTCGTCCTTCGGCAGCGCGGAGCCGCCGGTGATCGTCATCTTCTGCTCCTTGCCGGTGCCCATGTCCTTCGCGGCGACGTGCACGATGCCGTTCGCGTCGATGTCGAAGGTGACCTCGATCTGGGGCACGTTGCGGGGCGCCGGCGGAAGACCGGTCAGCTCGAAGGTGCCGAGCTTCTTGTTGTAGGCCGCGATCTCACGCTCGCCCTGGAAGACCTGGATCAGCACGGACGGCTGGTTGTCGTCGGCCGTGGTGAAGACCTCGGAGCGCTTGGTGGGGATCGTGGTGTTGCGCTCGATCAGCTTGGTGAAGATGCCGCCCTTGGTCTCGATGCCCAGTGACAGCGGGGTCACGTCGAGCAGGAGGACGTCCTTGACCTCACCCTTGAGCACACCGGCCTGCAGGGCGGCGCCGACGGCGACGACCTCGTCCGGGTTGACGCCCTTGTTGGGGTCACGGCCGGTCATCTGCTTGACCAGGTCGGAGACGGCCGGCATACGGGTCGAGCCACCGACGAGGATGACGTGCTCGACGTCGGCGACCTTGATGCCCGCGTCCTTGATGGCCTGCTCGAACGGGCCCTTGCAGCGGTCCAGGAGGTCCTGCGTCATGCGCTGGAACTCGGAGCGGCTCAGGGTCGTGTCGAGGTGCAGCGGGCCGTCGGGGCCGGCGGTGATGTACGGCAGGTTGATGCTGGTCGTCGACGCGGCCGACAGCTCGATCTTGGCCTTCTCGGCGGCCTCACGCAGACGCTGCAGGGCCATCTTGTCGTTGCCGAGGTCGATGCCGTGCTCGCCGCGGAAGGTCTTGACCAGGTGGTCGATGACCCGCTGGTCCCAGTCGTCGCCACCGAGGTGGTTGTCACCGGAGGTCGACTTGACCTCGATGACACCCTCGCCGAGCTCGAGCAGGGAGACGTCGAACGTGCCACCACCGAGGTCGAAGACCAGGACGGTCTGCTCCTTGGTGCCCTTGTCCAGGCCGTATGCCAGGGCGGCGGCGGTGGGCTCGTTGACGATGCGCAGGACGTTGAAGCCCGCGATCTCACCGGCCTCCTTGGTCGCCTGACGCTGGGAGTCGTTGAAGTAGGCCGGGACGGTGATGACCGCGTCCGTGACCGACTCACCGAGGTAGGCCTCGGAGTCGCGCTTGAGCTTCATCAGCACACGCGCCGAGATCTCCTGCGGCGTGTACTTCTTGCCGTCGATGTCGACGGACCAGTTCGTGCCGACCTCCCGCTTGACCGAACGGATGGTCCGGTCGGGGTTGGTCACTGCCTGACGCTTGGCTACCTCACCGACGAGCACCTCGCCGTTGCGAGCGAAGGCGACGATGGACGGGGTCGTCCGGGAGCCTTCCGCGTTCGCGACGACGGTGGGCTCACCGCCCTCGAGAACGCTGACGCAGGAGTTCGTGGTGCCGAGGTCGATGCCGACCGCTCGTGCCATGTTCGCTTCCTCGCTTCATAACCTTGCTTGAAGTTGAGTGGACCGGGCTCAATGATGCCACGGCGATCCACATCCGCAAGTCAAAGTTGAGTCAAGGCGGCGCAACTCACGTTCCGCAGGTACCTGTCCGGTCACGGCGGCGGGGTACCTGTTGTCTGCGATGCATAGATCAGGCACGCTTTACCCGTGACGACGCACGGTGACGCGGTCGGTCCGTCGGCCACTCCCGCCGTAGCCGACCCACCCTCCTCCCAGAACTCTGCCCAAAAAACCGACAAATCATCCGGTACGGCCACAGAGTCCACACCCGCAAGCACGTCCCCTGAGGCCGGCCAGCAGGACACGGATGCGTCCCCGGAGCCCGGCACCGCAGCCACGCCCAAACCGGAATGGCCCCCGGCCACCGCCTCCACCACGGGAAACATCGTGACCACGAAGGCGGAGCAGCCGGTGCCGAAGGCCAAGCAGCCGGTTGAGCCGGATACCTCCGACGAGTCGATCACGGACTTCGTCGCGTCGCTGAAAAAACCGGCTGAGGAAGCTCCCGAGCCTCCCGTCGTCGCGAATAAAGCGAAGTCTGTCGATGAGCCGGTCGCCTCGGACACCAAGAACGAGCCTGCCGCCACGCCCGGGGCCGCAGTGGAGCCCGAGGTTGGCACAAAGCCGCCCGCCGAGCCGGAGACCGCCGACGAACCGGCCACCGAGCCGCTCACCGCGGACGAACCGACTCTCGTGGACGAGCCGACTCTCGTCGACGAGCCCGCGACCAAGCCGATCACCGCCGACGAACCGACTCTCGTCGACGAGCCCCCGACCGAGCCGGTGACCGCCGACGAGCCCGCTACCAAGCCGATCACCGTTGACGAGCCCGCCACCGAACCCGTCGCCGTCGGGGAGCCCGCCACCAAGCCGATCACCGTTGACGAGCCGGCGACTGAACCGGTCGCCGTCGAGGAGCCGGCGACTGAACCGGTCGCAGTTGACGAGCCGACGCTTGTCGATGAGCCTGCGACCGAGCCGGCTGCCGTGCTCGAGCCCGCGCTGCCCGTCGAGCCGCCCGCCTCCGTGGGTGCGCTCGCCACCGCCCTGTCGGGGCTGCGCGCGGCGATCGGCGGCGCGACGTACCCGCTGGTCATGCCTTCGGCCGAGGAGGCCAAGCGGATCGGCAGCGCGCTGGTGTCGCAGCTGGACGACTACCTGCTGCCGCGTCTCGCCCGGCTCGACGCTCCCCTGCTCGTGGTTGTCGGTGGCTCCACCGGCGCCGGCAAGTCCACGCTGGTCAACAGCCTCGTCCGCGCGCCCGTGAGCACCGCCGGTGTGCTGCGGCCGACCACCCGGTCGCCCGTGCTGGTCAGCCACCCGTCGGACTCGCAGTGGTTCCGGCAGGGGCAGCTGCTGCCGGGCCTGACGCGTACGGCGGAGAGCTCCACCGATCCGCAGACGTTGCAGCTGGTCTCGGCGCCCGCGCTCGGCCCCGGCCTGGCGTTCCTCGACGCACCCGACATCGACTCGGTCGTCGACCGCAACCGTCAGCTCGCCGCGCAGTTGCTCGCTGCGGCTGACCTGTGGTTGTTCGTGACGACCGCTGCTCGCTACGCGGACGCCGTACCGTGGGAGCTGCTGACGACCGCCCGGCTGCGCGGCACGGTGATCGCGCTGGTCCTGGACCGCGTGCCGGCCGAAGCCGCCGGCGAGGTCTCGGCACACCTCGGCGAGATGCTCGCGGCGCGCGACATGGGCGCGGCGCCGATCTTCGTGCTGCCGGAATCCACGCTGGACGGTCAGGGGCTGCTGTCGGAGGACGTGACGCGGCCGCTGCACGACTGGTTCGCCCAGCTCGCGTCGGACTCGAACGCCCGCGCGGCCGTCGTCAAGCAGACCCTCGACGGCGCGCTGGCCGCACTCGGCCCCGCGGTGGAAGGCCTCGCGGGAGCGGCCGACGAGCAGGCGCTCGCGGCCAAGGCCCTCGACGAGCGGGTCACCGCGGCCTACCGCACCAGCCGTCGCACCATGGAGGACGGTCTGCAGGACGGACGCCTCCTGCGCGGTGAGGTGCTGGCCCGCTGGCAGGAGTTCGTCGGGACCGGGGAGTTCCTCCGCACGCTGGAGTCGCGTGTCGGTCAGCTGCGCGACAAGGTCGTCGCGGCAATCACCGGACGTCCGGCGCCCGGCCGCAACCTCCAGGCCGCGCTGGAGTCTCAGCTGGTCACGCTGCTGCGCGGTGTCGCCGCCGATGCGGCCGAACAGGCCTACTCCGCCTGGCAGGCGCACCCGGCCGGGGTCGCGCTGCTCGACCCGTCGCTGCAGAAGGCCTCCCCCGACCTGCCGGAACGCGCCGAACGGGTGATCCGTGACTGGCAGCAGTACGTGCTCGACCTGGTCCGCCAGGAAGCCGGCGACAAACGCATCGTCGCGCGCGGTGCGGCGTACGCGGTCAATGGTGTGGGTCTGACCGTGATGGTCGCGGTCTTCACGTCGACGGCTTTCATCCCGACCGGCGCCGAGGTGGCGGTCGGTGCGGGCACCACGATCGCCGCGCAGAAGGTGCTCGAGGCGATCTTCGGTGACCAGGCGATCCGGACGCTGGCCACCCGGGCGCGCGAGGAACTTCTCAAGCGGGTTAACGTGCTGCTCGACACGGAGGCGGCCCGATACACGGACCGCACCGCCGCAGTCGGGCTCGAGCTCGAACCGGCGGCCACGCTGCGGCGTGCGGCGGCCGAGGTCGAGCAGGCCAGGGAGGAAGTCGCGTTGACCGGGACGCCGTCATGAGCCTCGTCGAGCGGGTCAAGCACGCTCTGACGCGTGACGACCGCGTGGACGCCGAACAACTCGTCGCGCGGCTCGACGCCCTGCAGCGGTTCCTGCGTGTCACCGACCCGTACCTGCCGGACAACGACCTGGTTGCCGCGCACACGCTGGTCGAGCGGGCCGGCAGCCGCCTCGCGCTCTCCCAGGACCACACGGTTGTTGCGCTCGCCGGCAGCACCGGCAGCGGCAAGTCCAGCCTGTTCAACGCCCTCGCCCGGCTGAAGCTGTCGCCGGTGGGCGTCCGCCGCCCGACCACCGGTGTGGCGCACGCCTGCGTCTGGGGCCCGCTCGAGCAGGCCAACAAGCTGCTCGACTGGGTCGGCGTCCTGCCCCGGCAGCGTTTCATCCGCGAGAGCGCGCTCGACGGCGACGACGAGGCCGCCCTGCGCGGGCTCGTGCTGCTCGACCTGCCCGACTTCGACTCGATCGAACGCGGCCACCGCCTCGAGGTCGACCGCCTGCTCGGACTCGTCGACCAGGTCGTGTGGGTGGTCGACCCGCAGAAATACGGCGACCGCGTCCTCCACAACGCCTACCTGAAGCAGTTCAAGCAGCACAGCGACATCACCATCGTCGTGCTCAACCAGGCCGACCGGCTCTCGCCCGCCGACACCGAGATCGTCCTGACCGACCTCAAGCGCCTGCTCGTCGAGGACGGCCTGACGGACGTGCCGGCCCTGGCGACCTCCGCGAAGCAGCCCGGCATGCTGACCGAGCTGCGGGCGGCCCTGGAGCAAACCGTCGCCGAACGCCAGGCCGCGCTCCGCCGCCTCTCCGGCGACCTCGACGCGGTCGCCGAGCAGCTCGAGAAGACGATCGGACCGCCCGCCGCCGAGGACGAGGTCGACCGCGCGACGGTACGCCAGCTCAGCGACGCGCTCGCCGCTTCGGCCGGGGTGCCCGCGGTGGCTTCGGCGACGGCGAACGCGTACAGGCATCGGGCTGTTGCGAGCACCGGGTGGCCGCTGATCCGTGGTGTCCGCAAGCTGCGGCCGGATCCACTCAAACGTCTCCACCTGTCGACGGAGAAGACCGAGCCTTCGACTGATCTGGTGCCTGTCTCGCGTACGTCTCTGCCGGAGGCCGACGCGGCGCAGAAGTCCGCGGTCGGTCTGTCCGTGCGGGCCGTGGCGGCCCGGGCCGCCGCGCCGATCCCCGAGGTCTGGGCGCCCGCCCTGAACACCGCCTCCCGGTCCCGCCTCGGCGACCTGCCGGACGCCCTGGACCGGGCCGTCGCCAAGACCGACCTGGGCATGAGCCGCAAACCGATCTGGTGGACCGTCGTCGGGCTGCTGCAATTGCTCTTCACCCTCGCGGCCGTGGTCGGCCTGGGCTGGCTCATCGCCGGGTACGCCGTCCGCATCATCGGCCTGCCGGAGCTCAACGACCCCAAGGTCGGCGACGTGCCCCTGCCGACCTTGTTGCTGCTGGGTGGCCTGCTCCTGGGCCTGCTGCTGGCCATGCTTCTGCGCCCGATCGTCAACCTGGGCGCCAAACGCGCCGGTCGCCGCGCCGAGCAACGCCTGCGAACATCGGTCACCGAGGTCGCCCGGGAGTACGTTGTCGCCCCCGTCCGCGAGGTCCTGAACGGGTACGCACAGGCACGCGAGGCCCTCACGGTCGTCCGTTCGGAATAGGGCCCGCGGTCGGCCTTACCGGTAGGCTCGGCGGCATGGCGGCACCCCAGACTCCATACGACGCGGTCCTGCACGCGGCCCGTGACGTGGCCAAACTCGACTGCGCCCTCGACGCCGAGATGCTGGGCACCGCACTCCTGGGCAGCGTGTACTCCGTGGCGGCCACCGACCGCGCCACGGCAGTCCGGGAGTTCGTCGGCCAGTTCCTCAGCGCGACCACCCGGCGCCGCACAGCCTCGGCGACGACCATCCGTGAAGTCTTCGCGGCCCTCGTCCCGGACGCCGAGGGAGCGCAGGAGGTCCGCCGCGGCCCCCAAGCCCCCGTCTGGACCGAGCAGCTCGGCAAGGTCCGGCCCACCGGCTGTTACGCGTACGGCGATGTGTACGGCGACCAGACGTCCTACCTGGTCACGTTTGCCTACGACAACACCGACGACGGCGGCCCCGAGCACGCCGTGGTGGCCCTCGTCGACCACAACATCGGCATCACCAAGGACGTGTTCGTCGGCGGCCCCGCCGAACGCATCCTCGGCCAGGTCCGCGAGATGTGCGCAACCGACGAGCTCACCTGGTTCCGCGAGGAGGACGCCGGCCGCCTCCGCGGCGAGGTCAGCAAACACCTCGAGATCACCGACGGCCTCAGCGACCTGCCCGCCGACGGCAACCTCGCCACCGACCGCGCCCTGGCCACAGCCAGGCTGGCCCTGCTCCCGGCGTCGACGGTCCCGCAGCTCACCGAGCCGCCGGAGCTCAGCGGCCCCGACCGCGAACGCCTCCTCCGCGACTTCCTGTCCTCACCGGAAGCAGCCCGCTTCACCCTCAACGACGTCTCCGCCGACGACGAACTCGCCTCACTGCACTTCTGCCTCAGCCTGATCCTCGACCACGCCGCCAGCCTCCCGGAGCCCGACCCGCTGCGCTGGAGCCCGGCCGTCGCCGGCCTGTTCCTCCTCGACTGGGTCCACCGCCGCGCTGTCCTCGACATGGACGACGCCGCCATGCTCCCCCGAGTGACCCGCGCCTGGTCCGCCTACGCCATCCGCAAACGCGGCCTGCCGGCGGCGGCCGCCGAACAAACCGACACGGTCGTCGAAGAAATGATCCCGGAGTTCGCCCGCCTCTACGCAACGGGCGAAAAGCGCAGCCCCGCAACGGCCGCAGTGGCCCAGCTGATCTCCGAAGGCGTCGACCCCAACGACGCCGAAGCCATCGACGCCTGGATCGAAACCAACCGCCACCGCCTCACCGACGACTCCTGACCTCGCAGTGCCTGACGTCCACGGCTACACGACGGCGGAGCTGCACGCGCTTCCCAGCGATGGGCGGCGCTGGGAGCTGATCGAAGGAACCTTCATCGTGTCGCCGTCCGGGACGATCGACCACAACGCCGTCGCCGCCTGGATCGCACTGGTCCTGGGCGACACGGCTCCCGAAGCCTTTGTTGTCGGCACGGATCAGTCGGCGACCATCGACGATCACAACGAGCCGCGGCCTGATGTGATCGTGGCCCCCGCCGACTATCTGCAGCAGTCACCGTTTCCGATCGACGGTGCACAGCTCGTGGTCGAGGTCATCTCTCCCACCTCGGTTCTGCGGGACACCGAGACCAAGCGCGCACTGTATGCCCGGGCCGGCGTGCCCGCTTACTGGATCGTCGTCCCGGACGCCGACAAGCCGACGATCTCGCTCGCGGAGCTCGTCCTGGACGAACCAGGTGGTCAATACCGGTTCGCGACCCACTACACGACCGAAGTCTTCGAGACCGAGACGCCATGGCCGGTCCGGATCGACCTTCCGCAGCTGATCGCCAGGCGCGCCCGGATCATGCGGGTCGACCCGGTCTAAAGCGGCCCCTCCTCGCCCGGCGAACCTCCACCTCGCCGGGTGAGGGGCCTTGTCACCAGCGGTTCTGGTGGTCTTGTTGCTGCGGGTCGGCGTGGTGGCGGCCGACCCGGGAGCTGCGGTGATGGGCGCCGGTGCGGTCGTCGGCGCGGTGCATGCGTTCGGCGCGGTGGCTGCCGCGGTAGGCGCGGAGGGCCGTTGCCGTCGGGCCGCCCTCGCCGCCGCGGTCAGAGCTTGACTGCTGATAGCGGTGGCTGTTGTGGGTGCGGTCGCCGCCTCGGGCGGGCCTGAGGTTCTGCGGGCGTTCGGTCACTTCTGACCTCCGGCTTGAGTCGGTCCGGGCGGCCTTCACCGACCGGATGCTGACGGGTTTCCGGGCCGGGACCGGCGATGAGCCGGCGTCCTCACGGTCCGGTGCTTCCGTGATCTTTGAGCGACGGTGCTGCTTGCCGCTCCTGTCCCGCTCGGTGCGGGAGTCATCGCAGTCCTTGTCACGGGACCTGTCCGGGCGGTGATGGTGCGACGGCCGGGCCGAACAGTCGGTGCGGTCCCAGCACCACGGCGGACGGACCGGCTTGGCCGGCGGCTTCACCGGCCCGTCACCGTCACCGTCACCCGAGCCGCCATGGCCCGAGTCACCGTCGCCTGTGCCCCCTTGGCCGGAGTCACCGTCGCCAGCGCCCCCGTGGCCCGAGCCGCCGTGGCCCGAGCCACCGTCTGATCCGCCGTCGTTCGAACCGCCGTTGTCCGACCCGTTGTGGCCGTCGCCGCCATCGTTGGAACCGTCGCCGTCCGACCCGTTGTGGCCGTCGCCGCCATCGTTCGAACCGTCGCCGTCCGAGCCGGAGTGGCCGTCGCCGCCATCGTTCGAACCGTCGCCGTCCGAACCGGAGTGGCCGTCGCCGCCGTTCGATCCGCTGTCATCCCCGGGGGAATGGCCGGGCGGATCGTCCGGGGAATCGGGCTCATCGGGAAAGTCGGGAATCTGCTGGGACTCGTCAGGCACAGCCGGCTTCGACGGAATGGACGGCAGGCCGGGCGCCGGCTTCGCGGGCCGCTCCGGCGAAGCACCCGAGCCAGAACCTGACCCGGACCCGGAACCCGAGCCAGACCCAGAACCCGAGCCGCTGCCAGAACCTGAGCCCGAGCCAGAGCCGCTGCCAGAGCCGGAGCCCGAGCCGCTGCCGGAACCCGAGCCGTCGCCTGCGCCCGAGGCGGAACCAGTGCCAGAACCGGAGTTCGAGCCGCTCCCAGAACCAGAGCCGGTCCCGTTGCCGCGGCCAGACCCGTTGCCGTTGCCGTTGCCGGAGGCTGAGCCCGAGTCGTCGCCACGGTCCCGGGACGGGTCTGGCGATTCTGCGCCGCGGTTGCTCTGGGCGTACCCCTTGGGCTTGGTTTTGCGTTTTTGGGCCTGGCCCTGCACGGGCTCGGAAGCGTCCGGCGACGGTGTGCCGGTCCCGGCTGAGGCGGTCGGCCGGACCTGGACCGGCCCGGTCGACGCCGGCGGGATGAAGGGCACGTCCATCGCCCCGGTGCGGCCGTCGTCGAGTTCGTTCGATCCGGCGGTGATCGCCGCGAGGGTGGGCAGGGAGGCGAGGCCGACGAGCATGGCGACGATCAGCACGTAGCGGCGGGTGGGTCCGGCGAAGCCTCGTTCGGCGCTGTAGACGCCGTTGAGACGCTTGCGCATGACCTTGATCGGTGGCACGAGCCCGTCGTCGTCCGGTTGCTCCGGCATGGCCACCACCCCCTGTACGTAAAGATCAACTTGGATCGGACTCGGCTATCGGGGTGAACGACGGCCGGCCGTTCGGGCAGCGGTGAATTGGGTCCGTTCAGACGGAAGTGATGGCACGAAAACCGCTTAATAGGACAAACACGGGCAGCAATGGCTCCGCAAGATTTCGGATCTGTGATCGACCTGACCTGTGGCGACCCTCACGTTCAGTGCGAGGATGGGGTCGACGGCACCGCCGCCGTCGCCGGCTGCAAGATCAGCGGGGCGCGGTGGGGGCCGTCACTCCCCGGCGGGGTCTTTGATCTCGTCGAACAGCCGCGCGGCAACCTCACCCGGGTCAGGCGCGGCGAACCCCAGCGGTCCGCCGCGCGGACGGGCAACACCCGCCGTGGGCGCAGAGATGAAACAGGGAGACACGCATGGCGAACGGCGAAAGCGAAGTCGGCGCTGCGCCACTACCGGCGGAGGATCGATCGCCGGGCAGTGACGCGCCGGCGGGCGGTTTCGTTCAGCTGCTCACGCCCGGCGGTGAACGCATCGACAGCGTCACCACGGCGGACGGCGTGACGTACTCGGTCGACTTCACCGACGACGAGTACCGCGAGCTCTACCGGGACCTGGTCACGGTCCGCCGCCTCGACGCCGAGGCGACCGCCCTGCAGCGGCAGGGTGAGCTGGGCATCTGGGCCAGCCTGCTGGGCCAGGAGGCCGCGCAGGTGGGTTCGGGCCGCGCGCTGCGACCGCAGGACATGGCCTTCCCGACCTACCGTGAGCACGGTGTCCTCTACACCCGGGGCATCGACCCGATCATGCCGTTCGGCCTGTTCCGCGGGGTCGACCAGGGCGGCTGGGACGCCAACAAGTACAAGTTCAACGGCTACACGATCGTCATCGGGTCGCAGACGCTGCACGCCACCGGCTACGCCATGGGCGTGACCATGGACGGCAAGACCGGCACCCCCGACGGCGAGGCGGTCATCGCGTACTTCGGCGACGGCGCCACCAGCCAGGGTGAGGTCAACGAGGCGTTCGTCTGGGCCGGCGTGTTCAACGCCCCGATGGTCTTCTTCTGCCAGAACAACCAGTACGCGATCTCCGAGCCGCTGGAGCGCCAGACCCGGATCCCGCTCTACCGGCGTTCGGCCGGCTTCGGCTTCCCGGGTGTCCGCATCGACGGCAACGACGTGCTGGCCAGTTACGCCGTGACCCGCGCCGCTCTCGACAACGCCCGCAACGGTCAGGGGCCGACGCTGATCGAGGCGTACACCTACCGGATGGGCGCGCACACCAGCTCCGACGACCCGACCCGCTACCGCATCGCGAGCGAGGTCGAGTCGTGGAAGGCCAAGGACCCGATCAGCCGGCTCAAGGCGTTCCTGACCAAGCAGCAGCTCGCCGACGACTCGTTCTTCGGCGAGGTCGACGACACGGCCCGCACCCTGGCCCTGGACCTGCGCGAGCGTGTCCTGGCCATGCCGGACCCGCAGCCGGTCTCGATGTTCGACCACGTCTACCCGACGGGTTCGCCCGAGGTCGACGCGCAGCGCGAGCAGTTCGCCGCGTACCAGGCCTCCTTCGAGGGGAGCGACCACTGATGACCGAGACATTGACTCTTGGCAAAGCCCTCAATCACGGTCTGCGCCGGGCCCTGGAGAACGACCCCAAGGTCGTCATCATGGGTGAGGACGTCGGCAAGCTCGGCGGCGTCTTCCGGATCACCGACGGCCTGCAGAAGGACTTCGGCGAGGACCGCGTCATCGACACCCCGCTGGCCGAGGCCGGCATCATCGGCACCGCGGTCGGTCTGGCCATCCGCGGCTACCGGCCGGTCTGCGAGATCCAGTTCGACGGGTTCGTCTTCCCGGCCTACAACCAGATCGTCGCGCAGGTCGCGAAGATGTACTACCGCTCGCTGGGCAACGTGCGGCTGCCGATCGTCATCCGCATCCCCTACGGCGGCGGCATCGGCGCGGTCGAGCACCACTCCGAGTCCCCCGAGGCGTACTTCGCGCACACCCCGGGCCTCAAGGTCGTGACGTGCTCGAACCCGGCCGACGCGTACGCGATGATCCAGCAGTCGATCAACTCGGACGACCCGATCGTCTTCTTCGAGCCGAAGCGCCGCTACTGGGAGAAGGGTGCGGTCGACCTCGACACGCCGTCGACCTTCCCGCTGCACGCCTCGCGGGTGGCGCGTGAGGGTTCGGACGCGACCGTGATCGCGTACGGCCCGATGGTCCGGACCGCCCTCGACGCGGCTCAGGCCGCTGCCGAGGACGGGCGCACGCTGGAGGTCATCGACCTGCGTACCCTCTCGCCCCTGGACCTGGGCCCGGTCTACGACTCGGTCCGCAAGACGGGCCGGGCCGTGGTCGTGCACGAGGCCCCCGGCAACCTCGGCCTCGGCGCCGAGATCGCCGCCCGGATCACCGAGGAGTGCTTCTACTCCCTCGAGGCGCCGGTGCTGCGGGTGACGGGCTTCGACGTGCCCTACCCGTCGGCGCGCGTCGAGGAGGAGTACCTCCCCGATCTCGACCGGGTGCTCGACGCCATCGACCGTTCGTTGGGCTGGTGACGCCGATGTCCCGCATCAAAGAGTTCACCATGCCCGACCTCGGTGAGGGTCTGACCGAGGGCGAGATCCTGTCCTGGCTCGTCGAGGTCGGCGACACCATCGAGCTCAATCAGATGATCGCCGAGGTCGAGACGGCCAAGGCGGCCGTCGAGCTCCCCGCGAAGTGGGCGGGCGTGGTCACGCAGATCTTCTACGAGGCCGGTGCGACGGTCGAGGTCGGTTCGCCGATCATCGCCATCGACACCGACCCGGGCGCGGGCCCGCTCCCGTCCGCCGAATCGCTCGCGGCCGTCGAGGTCGCGCCGGCCGAAGGCTCCGTCGAGCCCGGCATGATCGGTGGTCCGGCTCCGGGCGGCCGCACGGCCGTGCTGGTCGGTTACGGCCCGAAAACCGCAACCGCCAAACGCCGACCCCGCATCGGTACGCCCAACGGCTCCACAACCGCAGCACCCCCAACCCCGCCTCCGGCGGCTGACGCCGGATCACCACGCGCCGGAGTGGCACCAAATATCGTGACACCGGGGCCCACAGCTGCTCCGCCTGCCGCTTCAGTGCGGCCGGCGGGGCCGGTGCTCGCAAAGCCGCCCGTGCGCAAGCTCGCCCGCGACCTCGGCGTCGACCTCGCGTCCATCGCCGGCACGGGCCCGCTGGGCTCGATCACCCGTGACGACGTACACAAGGCAGCGGCTCCCCCGGCACCCGTCACCGCCCGGCCGGCGGTGGCGGCAACGGCAGCGGTGTTCGACGCCTCGCGGGAGCAGCGCATCCCGATCAAGGGCGTGCGGAAGCTCACGGCGGAGAACATGGTCGCCTCGGCGTTCACCGCGCCGCACGTGACGGAGTTCCTGACCGTGGACGTGACGCGGTCGATGAAGTCGCTCGAGCGGCTCAAGACCCGTCCGGAGTTCCGTGACGTGCGGATCTCGCCGCTGCTGCTGGTGGCGAAGGCCGTGCTGCTCGCGGTCAAGCGGCACCCGATGGTCAACTCGACCTGGTCCGGCGCGACGAACGAGATCGTCGTCAAGGACTACGTCAACCTCGGCATCGCGGCGGCAACCACGCGCGGCCTGATCGTGCCGAACGTCAAGGACGCCGGCCGCCTCACGCTGCGTGAGCTGGCAGATGCTTTGAACGCCCTCGTGCAAACCGCTAAGTCGGGCAAGACGCCACCGTCGGACATGTCGGGCGGCACCTTCTCGATCAGCAACGTGGGTGTGTTCGGAGTGGACACCGGCACGCCGATCCTCCCGCCGGGCGAGGCCGCGATTCTGGCCTTCGGGGCGATCCGTCCCACGCCCTGGGTACACAAGGGAAAGATCAAGATCCGCCAGGTCACCACCCTCGGGCTGTCGTTCGACCACCGGATCGTCGACGGCGAGCTGGGTTCGAAGTTCCTGCGTGACATCGGCCGCTTCCTCGAGGACCCGGAGGGCGCACTGCTCTCCTGGACCTGATTTTCGTCGGCAACCGGATTTCCCAACCTACGATCCGTAGGTGGGTAAGCCGGATCACCCTCTGAATCGTTGGCATGTTGTGTTCCGGCGCGGTTAAATAGAGCCAGCGCCGGAACACGGCACCAAAGACGAGGCCAGTGATGGCCAGGGGAGTGAGCACCACCATGAGCACCATCGAGCGCATCCGCAACCGCCGCAACGCCAAGCGTGACGCCCGCGCCATCGAGCGCGCGCTGTCGTCCGCGCCCACGCAGTCCATGCGTAACGAGATCGCGATCTTCAGCCAGCAGCGCGTCTTCTGATCATTTTTTGATCGACGCCGCAGCCGACGGCCCGCCCGGTTCTCCGGGCGGGCCGTTGACGTTCCAATCAGGGCATTTGCGGACCAACCGCTACCCATCAACGTGATTTTCAGCTCACCGTCACGCTCCGGACGGCGTACACCGGGATTCCTCCCGTCCGCAACGACCGGTACGGTTGGGCACGGTCAACCGCCCCGGCTCGGCCGGCCGGGGACAACTGACCGGGCGACGCCCAGCTCTGCAGGGTCGGCCGCGTCCGTGCAAAGCTGGCACGGCCGACAGTCATGGAGGAGGCGCGTATGACGTCCGAGGGCCAGCACGCCGGTCAGCAGCCGGGGCCCACGTCGGGCAGCGGAGCCGACCCGTTCGGCGCCGACGGTTTTCCCCCCGACTCGGACGGCCGGTCGGCCCCCGATCGCGCACCGTCCTATCCGCACGCGCAGGAGTCCTTCCCCAGCGCGTACGGGCCCCCGCCCCACACCACGCCCAACGGCGGCTCGCCGTTCGTGGTGCCCGCGGTCCCGCCGGCAAATCAGCCGCCGCCGCCCGCGCCTCAGCAGCCCGGTCCCGCTTTCGGGCCCGGAGCAGCCAAGTTCACCTCCAGCGGCTCCGCCCGTGTGCCCGAGCCCGGTGCGCTTCCGCAGCGCCCGCCCGCGGCTCCCGAGGCACCGCAGTCCGCCTGGGCTCCCCCGCCGTCCGCGCAGCCGAGTGCTCCGCCGGAGGAAAACCCGTTCGCCCCGCGTGCGGCCGAGCCTCACCCGTACCGTGGCGGAAGCGTCGGCGAGCTGCCGCAGCGCAACCCCGGTGTGGCCGGTGGCCCGCTCGACGGACCGGTCGGCGACTTCAACGGCTTCACCCCCACGCGCCAGCCCGCCGAGGCCGCACGCCCGGCCGGCGGCCCGGAGATGCCCCGGCGCACCCCCGGTGAAAATCACTCACCGTTCGAGCGCCCCGGCTTCAACCAGCCCCCGGCAGAGCAGCCGGCGTTCGGCTCGGCCCGTCCCGACGACGCCGACATGCCGAGCCGCGCTCCCGGTGTGTCCGCGTTCGGCGACCAGCGTGTCCGCGTCCCCGGCGCAACCCTGACCGGTCTGCCGGACGGCCCGCTCGCCGACAGTCCCCCGGCCCGCGGCAACGGCGGCCTGTCCGACAGCGGCGGCTTCCCGCTGCGCGGCGGCCCCGGCAACGCCAGCTTCCCGGTCCGCGGCGGTTCCGACACCGGCAGCAGCGGCTACGCGGCAGGCAGCAACCCCGACAGCGGAGCGCTGGCGGCCCGCAGTGGCGCCTTCGCCACCCCGGACGACTCCGTCCGCAACGGCTCGGGCGCCTTCCCGGCCCAGGATTCCGGCCCGTTCGCCCAGCGCGGCGACGACGGCTCCGCGCCGCCCTCCCGCAACGGCGCCGGCAGTGGCTCTTTCCCGGTCCAGGGCGGTGACCCGTTCGCTCGCGGCAACGCGCAGGACGGCGCCCCCTTCGCCCCGCGCGGCGACAGTGGGTCCGCGGACGACGGCGCACTCCCGGCCCGTAACGGCCCGTTCCCTGCCCAGAGCGGTGACCCCTTCGCCCAGCGGAGTGAGGCCTCCCCGGCCGACAGCGACGGCTTCGCCGCTCGTAGCGACGCTGACAACGGCCCCTACGGCCGCACCCCGGCCGACGGTGACAACGCGCGCGGCGGCGACTTCCCGTCCCGGGGTTCCTCGGACGGCGACGAACCGCGCCGCCCCTTCGGCGACCGCCCGGGCGAGCCCGACGCCGGTCGTTTCGACGACCCGCAGGGCGAAGACGACCAGCAGGACCGCAGCGGCCCGGCCGGTTACGCCCAGCGTGTCCCCGGCGCCTCGTTCGCCGCCACGGGTTCACCGGACACCAGCCGGCCCGAAAGCAGCAGCGGTTACGCCCAGCGCGTCCCGGGAGCCTCCTTCGGCAACGCGGGCGCTCCCGTGGTCGCCGAGCCCCGCAACGCCGCGGCCGTGCCGCAGCCGCGCGACCCCGCCGAGCAGCCCGAGGCCGCCGACCGTCCCGGCCCCGCGAAGGGCACCGCCCGTCCGGTGTCGGCGAGCGCTTCCGTACCGGTCGCGAGCCGGGTCAGCCCGCCCGCGGACGCCGAAGAGCTTCCGCCGCCGCCGGCCAACCCGCAGTCCAGGGTCTACGGCCGCCCGGCCCCCGCCGACGACACCCCGGACCAGGACGAGTCGTCCGGTGCGGCGCCGACCTCGGGCGCCCGCGGCCCTGTGCCCGTTTCCGGAGCCCGGGACGCCGCACCCACGTCGGGTGCCTACGGTCAGGCGCCGGAGACGCCCTACGCCGCCGAGAGCCCGTTCGCCCCGCAGCCCGACGGTCCTTACGGCCGCCCGCCGGCCAAGGACGCTGACGCTCCTTACGGCCGCCCGCCCGAGTCGAACGAGAACCCTTACGGCCGCCCGCCCGAGGCAGGCGAGAGCCCCTTCAGCAGTCCGGCCGAGGCAGACGAAAGCCCCTACGGCCGTTCGCCCGAGGCGGGTAACGGTCCTTACGGCCGCCCGCCGGAAGCAGGCGAGAGCCCCTTCGGCCGCTCGCCCGAGACAGGCGACGGTCCTTACGGCCGCCCACCCGAGTCGGACCAGGCCCCCTTCGGCCGCTCGCCCGAGTCAGATGACGGTTCTCACGACCGCCGGCCCGAGGCAGCCGAGGCCTTCGGCCGCTCGCCCGAGACAGGCGACGGTCCTTACGGCCGCCCACCCGAGTCGGACGAGAACCCCTACGCCCGCCCGCCGCGTGACGAGAACCCTTACGGTCGTCCGGCCGCAGACGGCGACAACCAGTACGGTCGCCCGGCCGCAGGTGGCGACAACCAGTACGGTCGTCCCGCCGCAGGTGGCGACAACCAGTACGGTCGTCCGGCAGAAAGTGCCGAGCACCCCTACGGCCGTCCGCCGGAGAGTGCTGACAACACCTACGGCCGCCCGGTCTCCGGCGCGTCCGGACCGTTCGCGCCCTCGGCTGACGGCCAGTCCGACGAGCGGTCCCGTTTCGGCGGCCCGCCGCAGGACGATCCCTTCGCGCCCCGGCCCGCCTCGGGTGCCTTCGGTGCCGCTTTTGACGGCCGCCCGGCACCCGACCAGGCCGGACGCCCCGGCCCGTTCGACGGCCCCGGCACACCCGACGCCGCGCCGACCTCGGGCGCATACGGCGCCGCACCCGAGGCGCCCACCTCAGGCGCGTTCGGCGCTGCACCCACGTCGGGTGCCTTCGGTGCTGCGCCCACTTCCGGTGCGTTCGGCGCTGCGCCGACCTCGGGTGGCGCGCAGCCCGGTCGCCCGTCGGGCCGGGCCACCGCCAGCGCCCGCGTCAGCCCGCCCGGTCAGCCGTTCTCGCCGCCCGCCCAGGGTGACGCGCCGGACGAGCGGAACCCGCAGGCGTTCAGCGAGTTCACCACGGACATCGCCGGTCGTGGCCGGCCCGGTCAGCCGGGTCAGCCCGGGCCCGTGCCGGGCAATCCCGCCGGCCGGACCACACCTCCGGACCTGTACAGCGAGCACACCACGGATGTGTCAGGGCGCAACCAGTCCGCCGAGCAGCCCTACGTGCCCGCACCGGCCCTGCCGTCGATGCACGCCGCGCCTCCGCTGGAGAACGGCTTCCCGCCGGCGCAGTCGCCGGACTCGACGCAGCCGTTCGGTGATCGGCCGCGGATGGGCGGGGTTTTCCCGGGTCCGGCCAGCCGGGCGACGGTGACGCCGCCCGGACCGGATCAGACGGCAAGCTGGCCGAACCGCCCGGAGTCCGAGGACGCCGACCAGGGCCGGTTCGACTCGTTCAAGCCGGATGCTCCCGAGGTTGTCTCGACGCAGGCCGCCAAGCCCGAGACCCCCCACGTACGCATGCTGCCTGTGATCCTGGGTGTGATCCTCGGCGCCGGCCTGATCGTCGGTCTGACGTTGGGTGTCACCTGGCTGATCGCCCGTGGTTCGCACGACGGCGCCCCGAGCGGTGGCAGCAGCTTCTCGGTCAAGGCGGGCGACTGTGTCAAGCGCAACGGCGATGCGGCGGTCACCGCGAGCTGCAGTGATGCGGGTTCGTTCGAGGTGACGGCGATCGTCGACACCAAGGAGCAGTGCCCGGACCAGAAGCAGCCGTACGTGGTGAACCCCACCGACAACGGCCGTACGCAGGTGCTCTGCCTCAAGCCGCGTACCTGACGATGTGACGTGCGCGAAGCGCGGTGACCCCGGCCTGTCCGGGGCCCGCGCGTCGGGCACGATTGCTGCATGACCGCGCGCGTACGCGCCCCGGAGCTCCGGGGCCGGGGCTGGCTGAACACCGGTGGCCGCCCTCTCACCCTTGCCGACCTGCACGGCAAGGTGGTCCTGCTCGACTTCTGGACGTTCTGCTGCATCAACTGCCTGCACGTCCTGGACGAGTTGCGGCCGTTGGAGGAGAAGTACGGCGACGCCCTGGTGATCATCGGGGTGCATTCGCCGAAGTTCGAGCATGAGCGTGATCCCGAGGCTCTGGCCGCCGCTGTCGAGCGGTACGGCGTGCATCATCCTGTTCTCGACGACGCCGACATGACGATGTGGCAGCAGTACGCCGCCAAGGCCTGGCCGACCCTCTCGGTGATCGACCCCGAGAGTTACGTGGTGGCCTCCATGGCTGGCGAGGGCCACGCCGAGGGTCTGGTGCGGCTGATCGACGAGTTGATCACGACGCACGAGGCGAAGGGCACGCTGCACCGCGGCGACGGCCCGTACGTGCCACCGGTCGCGCCCGACACGCTGCTGCGGTTCCCGGGCAAGGTGATCGAGCTGCCGAACGGCAATCTGCTGGTCTCCGACTCGGCCCGGCATTCGCTGGCGGAGCTCTCCCCGGACGGCGAGACGCTGGTCCGCCGTTTCGGCACGGGCGAGCGTGGCCGTACCGATGGGTCGGCGGAGACGGCGAGTTTCTCCGAGCCGCAGGGTCTCTGCCTGCTTCCGACCGGCACCGCCGACTACGACGTGGTGGTCGCGGACACGGTCAATCATCTTCTGCGCGGGCTGAGACTCGACACCGGCGAGGTCACGACGATCGCGGGCACCGGCAGCCCGTGGCGTTCCGCCGACGACGACGGCAAGGCGCTCTCGTCACCCTGGGACCTGGCCTGGTACGCCGACCAGGTGATCATCGCCATGGCGGGTATTCACCAGCTCTGGTGGTTCGACCCGGCGACCGGCCGCACCGGTGTCTACGCGGGCACCACCGTCGAGTCGTTGCGTGACGGCAAGCTGCCGGATGTGTGGATGGCTCAGCCCTCGGGTCTGTCGGCCGCCGGCGACCGCCTGTGGATCGCGGATTCCGAGACCTCGGCCCTGCGCTGGATCGAGGCGGGCGAGTTGCACACCGCCGTCGGCCAGGGGCTTTTCGACTTCGGGCACGTGGACGGCCCGGCGCAGGACGCCCTGTTGCAGCACCCGCTGGGTGTCGGGGCGCTGCCGGACGGCTCGGTGCTGATCGCGGACACTTACAACGGCGCTGTCCGCCGCTTCGATCCCGCGGACGGCACTGTGTCGACAGTGGACTCGGGGTTGTCGGAGCCCAGTGACGTCCTGGTGACCCGTGACGGTGCGGTGATCGTGGTCGAGTCGGGTGCGCACCGCCTGGTGCGGCTCGCGCCGGGCGTGGTCAAGACCGTCGCGGGTGAGCGGCACCGCACCGAGCGCCCGCCTTCGCCGCTGGCGCCGGGCGAGGTGACCTTGGACGTCGTTTTCACCCCGGCGCCGGGTCAGAAGCTGGACACGTCGTTCGGGCCGTCCACCCGCCTGGTGGTCTCCGCCGCGCCGCCGGAGCTGCTGCTGGAGGGCGAGGGCACGACCACCGAGCTGTCGCGCCGGCTCGTCCTCAATCCGGACGTGCCGAAAGGCATCCTGCAGGTGGTCGCTCAGGCCGCCACCTGTGACGCGGACGTCGAGCACGCCGCTTGTCACCTGACTCGTCAGGACTGGGGTGTTCCGGTCGTCGTGGAGCCAGGTGCACCAAGTCGCCTTCCGCTCATCCTTCGCGGATTGGACGCCTGAGACGCATGTTACTTCCAAGTAACCTACGGTGCCGTAACCTGGAGTCGTGACGACCTCAGCACCGTTCAAGATGAAGCGTGTTGATCTCGGCAAGCCGCGTCTCCGCGGCCGGCTGCACCAGTACGCGTTCTTCGTGGCCCTGGTCAGCGGCGTGGTTCTGTGCTCGATCGCCGCCACCCGCCCCGGCGTCGCGCCCTTCCTGAGCACCCTCGTCTACAGCATCACCGTGTGCGGCCTGTTCGGGATCAGTGCGCTCTACCACCGGCTGGAGTGGACCGAGCGCGGCTACCAGATCATGCGGCGGCTGGACCACTCGATGATCTTCATCTTCATCGCGGGCACCTACACGCCGTTCTGCATCCTGCTGCTGGACCGGCCCAAGGCGACCGTCATGCTGAGCCTGATCTGGACCGGCGCGATCGGCGGCGTCGCCCTCAAGAGCATCTGGCCGCACCTGCCCCGCTGGGTCGGCGCGCCGCTCTACCTGGCCCTTGGCTGGGGTGCCGTCGCGATCCTGCCGGACATCCTCCGCAACGGCGGGGTGGCCGATCTGGTGCTGCTCGCCGCCGGTGGCCTGATCTACAGCGTCGGCGCGGTCTTCTACGCGATGCGGCGGCCCAACCCGTGGCCCACGGTCTTCGGCCACCACGAGTTCTTCCACGCGTGCACGCTGGTCGCTGCGACCTGTCACCACATCGCCATCTACCTTGCTCTGTATGCCTGACGATCTGCACGTCTACGACACCGGTGGCGACGGCACGCCGATCATCTGGCACCACGGGACACCCAATCTCGGCGCCCCGCCGGTCCCGCTCTTCCGCGACGACGTCCGCTGGATCTCGTACGACCGTCCCGGGTACGGCGGATCGGCCGCACGTCCGGGGCGCTCGATCGCCTCGGCCGCGGAAGACGTCGCCCGGATCGCGGACGAGTTGGAGCTCGATCGTTTTGCGGTGATGGGTCACTCCGGCGGTGGAACCTACGCACTGGCCTCCGCCGCACTGCTCCCGGATCGCGTCACTGCCGCGGTCAGCATCTCCGGGCTCGCCCCGTACGGCGCCGAGGGCATCGACTGGTTCGCCGGCATGGCGCCCTCGGGTGTCGCCTCCCTGCGCGCCGCCACCGAGGGTCGTGCCGCCAAGGAACGTCACGAGGCCGAGGCCACGGAGGCCGAGCCCGGCTTCACGCCGAAGGACCTGGCGATGTTCGGCGGCCCGTGGTCGTGGATCCTCGAGGTGGTCAACCCGGCCCTGGCCGCCGGCCCCGCCGCCCTGATCGACGACGACCTGGCCTACGTCGCGCCCTGGGGTTTCGACCCGGCGAGCATCACCGCACCGGTGCTGATCGTGCACGGCGGCTCGGACCTCACGGTGCCCGGTTCGCACGGCGAGTGGCTGGCCCGGCACATCCCCGGAGCCGAGTTGTGGCTGCACCCCGGGGACGGCCACCTGTCGATCCTCGAGCACGCCCCGGCGGCGCTGGACTGGCTCGTTCAGACCCGGGTGTCGTAGGCCTCCCGGGCCTCGATGACGTCCGTGATGTGCGTCTCGGCCCACTCCTGCAGCGCGTTGACCAGGCCGAGCAGGCTGCGCCCGAGGGTTGTCAGCGCGTAGTCGACGCGGGGCGGCACGACGGCGTGGACCGTCCGCGTCACCAGACCGTCGCGTTCGAGGGCGCGGAGCGTCTGGGTGAGCATCTTCGGGCTCACGCCGGGGATGCGGTGGGCCAGCTCGGTGTAGCGCAGGGGTCCGTTGGCCAGCGAGCCGACGATGAGCACACTCCAGGCGTCGCCGATGCGGTCCAGCACCTGCCGGCTGGGGCAGTCCTTGGCGTACACACTTGTCTCCACCAGGACACTATCCCTCAGGTGCGTACTGCACTTCAAGGTGCTCACTCTCTCTTGGGAAGTGATCCTCGACCTGCCTTGTTGTGCAGTGTGGCGGCCGACCGACCGCCACACATGAACGTTGAGGAGTTCGCTATGACCATCGTCGTCACCGGCGCCACCGGACACTTCGGCCGCGTCGCCGTCGAGTCGCTGCTCTCGCGCGGTGTGCCCGCCGACCAGATCGTGGCGATCGGCCGCAGCGTCGAGAAGATCCAGGACCTGGCCGACCGCGGCGTCCGCGTCATCCACGCGTCGTACGAGGATCCCGAGTCGCTGCGCAAGGCGTTCGCCGGCGCCGACAAGCTGCTCTTCGTCTCGGGCAGCGAGGTGGGCAAGCGGCTCGAGCAGCACGCGAACGTGGTCGCCGCGGCCAAGGACGCCGGCATCAGCAAGGTCGTCTACACCAGCGCCCCGTACGCCGACACGTCCGACATGATGATCGCCGTTGAGCACCGGGCCACCGAGCAGGCCCTGGCCGGCTCCGGCATCCCGGACGTGCACTTCCTGCGCAACAGCTGGTACCTGGAGAACTACAACGTCAAGGGTGCGCTGGAGCACGGCCTGTTCGGCGCCGCCGGCGAGGGCAAGATCAGCATTGCCACCCGCGCCGACCTGGCCGAGGCCGCCGCTGCTGCGGTTGTCGCCGACAACCTCGACAAGCAGGCGTACGAGCTGGGTGGCGAAGCCGTCACCCTGACCGAGCTGGCCGCCGAGGTCTCGCGGCAGTCGGGCCAGGAGGTCGGCTACACGAACCTGCCGCAGGAGAAGTACCAGGAGTTCCTCGTCGGTGTCGGCCTGCCCGAGCAGTTCGCGGCCGTGCTGGCCGACTCGGACCGGGGTGCCTCCGTGGGCCTGCTCGACACCGGCGCCGGGGACCTGGCGCAGCTCCTCGGCCGCCCGGCCACCCCGCTGGCCGACGCGGTCCGCGCCGAACTGGCCTGAGACACAGCAAAACGGGGGTGTCCACCAGGACACCCCCGTTCTGCTTGCTGTGATCAGGCGCCGTACGGCGGCGGCGGGGGCTGACGCCGCGTGGTCTCGCGGTACTCCTCGACAACCTCACCGTCGCGGTACGCGGGGTCGTTGCTGACAACCGGCCGCTGCGTCTGCACGACGGCCGGACGGCGACGGCTGTTCCAGTACCAGATCGTGACGACGAGGCCGATCAGTCCGGCCAGCATCAGCACGTAGCCGACAACGTTGATGTCCAGTCCGCTGATGTCCGCGTTCACGGCGAACGCGAGGATCGCGCCCAGCGCGAGTAGGAAGATACTTCCGCCGATGCCCATTGGTGGCCTCCTTGGCTCGTGGCTGCCGCACCGAGCCGCGGCAATACGTCGATGGGGTGTGTCCTACCCAGGCGACGCGACGCTCAATCAGGCAAGCTGATCGCATGACCGTTCGCACCCTCGTGCTCCTGCGTCACGCCAAGGCCGAGACCCCCGGTGAGCTGCCCGACTTCGATCGTCACCTCACCGCGGCGGGCCGTTCGGCGGCTGACGCGGCCGGCTCCTGGCTGGCGGACGAGCGGCTGCGTCCGGGACTGGTGATCTGCTCGACGGCCGCCCGGACCCGGGAGACGTGGCAGGGCGTTTCGGTCGCCATGGCCCAGGCGGATCCCGACGCGCACTCACCCGAGGTGCATTACGAGCAGAGCCTCTACGACGGCGGGCGCACCGAGGTCATCGATCTGCTCCGCGCCGTTCCGGACACCGTGCACACCGTGCTGGTCATCGGCCACAACCCGACCATGTCCGACGTGTCCATCCTGCTGCGCCCGTGGGAGGAGAACGCCGTGCTGGAAAGCTTGAAGACGTCCGGTCTGGCCGTACACCGGGCCGAAGGAAGCTGGTCGGACACCGAGCCGGGCTCGCTCCCGCTGGTCCTGGCCCACACCGCCCGCGGATAGAAAAAGGCCGGCGGACATCGTTGTCCGCCGGCCTTTTGCCTTACCCAGAGATCAGAAAGCCTCTTCGGCGAGATCCATCACGTCGAGGGTGGTGTTCTCGATGATCCGGCGGTCCGAGCCGATCCGGGGCAGGATCTCGCGGGCGAAGAACCGCGCCGCCGCCACCTTGCCCTCGTAGAAGGTCTTGTCGGCCGCGCTGATCTCGGTGCCCAGCGCCTTGAGGGAAGCCTCGGCACCGCGCAGCAGCAGCCAGGAGACCACCACGTCGCCGAGCGCCAGCAGCACCCGCCGCGACGTGAGACCCACCTTGTAGAGCTCGCGGGTCTCGCCGCCCTGCACGGCCTGCAGCCAGCCCATCTGGATGCCCAGGATGGTCTGCATCTCGCCGAGCGCACGGCCGAGCGAAGCACGCTCGACCTTGAGCTGGCCGTTGCCGGCCTCGGTGTCGATGAACTCCTGCATCTCGGTCGCGAGTGTCGCCAGACCCTGACCCTGGTCCTTGACGATCTTGCGGAAGATCAGGTCGAGGCTCTGGATCGCCGTCGTGCCCTCGTACAAGGTGTCGATCTTGGCGTCGCGGACGTACTGCTCCAGCGGGTAGTCCTGGAGGAAGCCCGAGCCGCCGAAGGTCTGCAGCGACTCGTGACCGAGCAGCTCGTAGGCCCGCTCGGAGCCGACACCCTTGACCAGCGGCAGCAGCAGGTCGTTGACCCGGCTGGCGGCCGCGACGGCCTCGGTGTCACCGGCGGCCTCGGCGATGGCGACCTTGTCCTGCCAGGTCGCCGTGTAGATCACGAGAGAGCGCAGACCCTCCGCGTACGCCTTCTGCAGCATCAGCGAGCGGCGGACGTCCGGGTGGTGCGTGATCGTGACCCGCGGCGCGGCCTTGTTGGTGTTCTGCACCAGGTCCGCACCCTGTACGCGGTTCTTCGCGTACTCGAGGGCGTTGAGGTAACCCGTCGAGAGGGTGGCGATCGCCTTCGTGCCGACCATCATCCGGGCGTACTCGATGATCATGAACATCTGCCGGATGCCCTGGTGCACCTCGCCGAGCAGCCAGCCCTGGGCGGGCGTGCCGTTCTCACCGAAGGTCATCTCGCACGTGTTGGAGACCTTGAGGCCCATCTTGTGCTCGACGTTGGTCGCGTAGACGCCGTTGCGCTCGCCCAGCTCGCCGGTCTCGCCGTCGAAGTGGTACTTCGGCACGATGAACAGCGAGAGGCCCTTGGTGCCCGGGCCGCCGACACCCTCGACGCCGACCGGACGGGCCAGCACGTAGTGGATGATGTTGTCGCTGAGGTCGTGTTCACCCGAGGTGATGAAGCGCTTGACGCCCTCGATGTGCCACGAGCCGTCGGCCTGCGGGATCGCCCGCGTGCGGCCGGCGCCGACGTCGGAGCCCGCGTCGGGCTCGGTGAGCACCATCGTCGAGCCCCACTGCTTGTCGACGAAAAGGCGCGCCCACTTCTTCTGCTCCTCGGTGCCCTCGACGTCCACCACGTGCGCGAACGACGGGCCGGACGAGTACATCCAGACCGGGGCGTTGGAGCCGAGGATCTGCTCGGCGATCGCCCACCACAGAGCGCGGGGCGCAAACGTGCCGCCGAGGCTCTCCGGAAGGTCGAGGCGCCAGAACTCGGAGGCCATGAAAGCCGCGTACGACTTCTTGAACGACTCCGGCAGGTCGGCCGTGTGGGTCGCCGGGTCGAACCGCGGCGGGTTGCGGTCGGCGTCGGTGTAGCTCGCCGCCAGGTCCTCGCGGGCGAGGCGGTTCACCTCGGCGAGCACGTCACGTGCGGTGTCCGCGTCGATGCCCTCGAACGGCGCCTGGCCGAACGCACGATCAGCCCCGAAGACCTCGAAGAGGTTGAACTCGAGGTCACGCAGGTTGCTCTTGTAATGGCTCATGTGTTCTTGGCCCCGCTCTCCGGACGCGAGTTACCCGTCAGTAACACCCACTGTATTACCCACGGGTAGGGCCCGACAAGTCCGCTTCGATCATTTGCTGTCCGTCGTCTTGGGGGTCAAACGTCTCCGATCGGGTGGGAACCGGGACAACCGTTCGGCCATTTGCAAGCCACCACGCCGCGCAGACGTATCGACGGGCTCAGCGGGTCGTTGCTCCGGATGTACGTGAAGGACGTACGCCGACCCGGGGAGGTCCTGATGTTCGCCACGATCAAAAGTCTGATTCCCGAGCCTCGCCAGGCGGACCAGCCGCGTCACTACGTGGGACGGCACCGGCAGCCCGAGACGATCGCTGCTCGCGCCACGGTCGCCGTGATCCCCGCGCCGTCGCCCGCACCGGAGGCGACACTCGCACCCGCACCACCGGCCACGCCGGCGGTGGACGAACCCGGCGGCGACAAGAGCTAGCTACCGGCCGCGCCGACTTCCCAGCTCGGCATCCCCACGGTCGCACCGCCGTCGGGACCGCCGTACTCGAGCAGCACCAGGGCGATGTCGTCCTCGAGCTGCCCGTGCACCCAGTCGACCAGCGCGGTCTCCAGTGAAGCCAGGCCGTCGCCGACCGTACCGTGGCCCAGCAGCCGCCACGCCCGGTCGGCGGTCGGGAAGAACTCTCCCTCGCGGCGCGCCTCGCCCAGGCCGTCCGTGAAGAGCAGGAGCCGGTCGCCGGGCTCGAGCCGCTCCACGCGCGGCCGGGCCACCGGCATGAAGCCCAGCGGCGGTGCCGGCGCGGGCGGATCCAGTGCGATGACCTGACCACGGCGCAGCAGCAGCGGCGCCGGATGTCCACAGTTGACGATGGTGAGCGTGCCACCGCGCTCCTCGACCAGCGCCGCGGTCACGAAGTCCTCGTCACCGACGCTGCGAGCCACGGCCCGGTCCAGGTCCGTGACGATCGCGCGCAGGTCGGCCCGTTCGAACGCCACATGCCTGTACGACCCCAGCACGATGCTCGCCAGGCGTACCGCGTCGAGCCCCTTGCCCCGCACGTCGCCGATGATGATCCGTACGCCGTACGGGGTGTCGAGGGCCTCGTAGAGGTCTCCACCGATGTCCGCCGCGGCCGACGCCGAGATGTAGCGGCCCGCCACCGCGAGGTTGCCCACCTGCGGGCCGAGCGGCCGCAGCACGGCCTGCTGGGCGACGGCGGCGAGTCGCAGGAGCTCAGCGATCCGGTCGGCCTGACGCTGCCGCACGGTCGCGACCGCCGCGGCGATGGCGGTGGCCAGCATGATGCCGGCGACGTTGACCAGACCGACGGTGTCGAACCGCGCGTCCGCACCGGCGAACGCCATGCCCACGACCGTGGCCAGCGCGCCGACCACCAGCACCGTCTGCCAGTAGGCGAAGACGGCCGCCAGGAAAGGCACCGCGGCGTAGAGCCCGACGAAGTTGGCCTGGGGGCCGTCCGCCAGCTCGACCGCCGAGACGACCACGAGCATCACGAGGGCCGCGCCGAGTCCGGCGCGGGAGGCTGGGCTGAGCGGGCCGCGGCCCGACGGAAACTTAGGCATGGGTACGCCGAACAGCATGCCTGATCGACGTGGGCGACTGCATCAAGTTGACCCCTAGTCTGAGCAGGTTCTGCCCACTCGGCGGTAGGGACCCGCACCCCCGATGACACCATGACAGATGTGGCTTCCGACCTGCGAGACCGGCTGCGCGCCGGATTCCGTTGGACCGACCCCGGTCCGGGCACCGATCTGCTCGTCAGCGACCGTTCCGGCTGGTGGCGGGACCCGCTGGTGCTCGACGGACTGGGTCCGGGACTGGCCGGACTGTTCGCGGGATCACAACCGACCGTGGTGGTCTCGCCGGAGGTCACCGGCTTCCTGATCGGCCCGCTCGTGGCCCGGGCGCTCGGCACCGGCTTCGTGGAGGCGTACAGGGCGGGGGCGCGCCGGCCGATCGCCGAGCCGATGACCTGGGCCGCGGTGCCGTCCGATCACCGCGGTGACCAGCAGCATCTCGGCGTGCGCACCCACCTCGTCGGCCCGGCGGATCGCGTGTTGATCGTGGACGACTGGGCCGCCACCGGCGCCCAGGCCAGGGGGCTCACCAGCCTCCTGGGTCTGCTGGGTGCGCAGGTCATCGGCACGGCGGTGATCGTCGACGAGTGCAACCCGGCGATCTCGGCCGAGCTGAAGATCCGAGGACTGCTCACCGGCGACGATCTGAGCTGAGCACCGGTAGGTACTGAGTAGCGCTACTCAGGAACCGGGCCGCCCCGCTCACCACGATGGACCGCATGACCAAGTTCTTCTTCGGTAACTGGACCACCCGCATCTACCTCTTCGCCGTCGCGGTGGCCGCGGTCATCCTCATCGGCGGCAACCTGGCCACCGGCGACCATGAGCCGTCCTTCGCCGGCATCTACCTGATCGGCCTGACCGCGCCCGTCTCGGTGATCTTCGCGCCGTACTTCCTGCTCGGCGAGGGCTGGCTGGCCGTGGCGATGCTCTGGCTCAGCGTCCTCGCCGGCCTCCTGCTCAACACCCTGCTGATCAACACGATCGTCGGCGAGGTCGGCAAGCTCCGCACCCGCCGCGCCTGAAACCCGCTTCACCGCCCGGCCCCGACCACGTGCTGGTGGGACCGTCCGGCGAGCCTGTGCTGATCGACATCGAGGCCGCGATGTTCTACGACGTCGAATGGGAACACGCGTTCCTGGAACTGCGCTTCGGGCCGCACTACCCGGCGCTGCGGACCGTCCCGCTGGACCCGGCCCGGCTGTCGTTCTACCGGCTCGTGCAGTACCTGTCGCTGGTCGCCGGGCCGTTGCTACTCATCGACGGCGACTTCCCGAACGCGCAGGTGATGCGGGACATCGCCGAGGACAACGTGCGTCGTGCCCTCGGCGAAGTCCACAGTGGTTAGTTCTTCCAGTCCGCGAGCACACCCCGGGTGGGCGTCCAGCCCGTGGCGGCGTACTCGGCCAGGCCCTGCTGCAGGTAGGGGTCCGGCGCCATCAGCTCGCGGGCCTCGGCCTCGGTGTCGACGTTCAGCAGGATGACCCCGCCCGCGGGCGGGTTCTGCCGGCCCGCCGAGACGAGCACACCGGCGCTCTCGAGCTCACCGACAAACGCGAGGTGCGCCTCACGGGCCTGGTCGACCTGGTCCAGCGGGGCGAGATAGGTCGAGATCATCAGGTACACGGCGGTGTTCCTCTCAGACGCGGAATGCTCACCGCGATCGTACGAGCATTCCTAGCGCTGCTGGACCGCCACCGCGGTGGTGGTGTCCTCGATGACGTCGGCAAACTCCGGGTTCACACCCGGCTCGCCGTCCGCCTCGACCATGAGGAGGTAGGAGTCGACCGGCAGCTCTTCGAGGTGCAGCACACCGGTCGTGGTGCAGCCGGTCTTCAGGTAGCGGTCACCGATGGCCTCGACGCAGAAAGCAGCCAGCGGCTCGCTGGTGTCCCGGCCGAGCAGCGTGATGTCCAGAGCGCCGGTCGGGAAGAGCGACTCGTCCACCACGGTGGTCTGCCCGTCGCGGACCGTGAACCATGCACCCCGCGTCTCCCGCGTCGCCTTCGGCACCCACTGCTCGGACATCGTCTCCGGGAAGTAGAAGCCGACGCGATAGCGCCCGGCCGGCAGCGGCGTCAGGGTGTAGTGCCCGGACTCGTCGGTGCTGACGAGCGGCAGGGTGTCGTTCTTGCCGGTCGACGAGGAGACGAGGACCCGGACGCCCGCGACCGGGACACCCTTCGCCGAGGTGAGCGTGCCCTCGATCGTGCCGCCCGACACGGCCGCGGCAGGCGCGGCTTGAACGGGCGAAGCGGAGAAGACAACAGCGGCGAGCACAGCAACGGACGCGGAGAAGAAGCGCAGACGGAACACGGTGTCCTTCCGGATAGGCATCGACGAACACCGTAGTGATCAAGCGCTGGTGATGCTGCCCCGAGTCCGCGAACGCGGATGATAACGGACAATGCTGATAAAATGGGAGTATGAGCATTATTTCCCTCCCGAGCAGGCGGCAGGTGGCCGCGACGGCCGCCGTCGCCACCGCACTTGCCGGCTTCGCCGTGAACACCCCCGCGAGCGCCTCCACCCACCGGCCGTGCTCGATCGTCAAGCACAGCACCACCACCGGCGTAACCAAGATCGGTGGCGCCACCGCCACGGTCGGCACCGACGGCATCAAACTGACCACCACCAGGTCGACCAACGTCGACAAGGTGTCCTGGCAGACGGCGATCCGGCCCGTCCTCGCGAGCACCGTCAACGAGGTCAGCTACGAAACCGTCAAGCTGGACACGACAGCCGGCGACAACACCATCGTCAACGACGCCGCCGTCCCCGCGTACCACATCTACGTGAAAACAGCGGCCGGCGCCGGCGTCCTGATCTTCGAGCCGTACTACTACCTCGGCACGATCGGCGGCGGCAACCCGCAGCGCAAGGTCCGCACCGAGTGGAACGTCCTCGACGGACCCCTGTGGACGTCCTCCACCACGATCGCCGGCCTCCCCAAGACCGCCGGAGGCCCCGCCACAAAAACCTTCGCCGACGTCGTCCGCGACAACCCCCGCATGACCGTCACCGGCATCGGCTTCGGCCTCGGCACCTACAACGCCGGCGTCACCACGATCCTCGACGAGCAGCGCTTCGCCACCACCCGCGACTGCAGCGAACACCAGTGGTCGACCGGATTCCGCACCGGCAACTGGTGGCCGGGCCGCCTCCGCTGACCCACACCCTGACGAACCGGCCGAGCCTTCGGGCTCGGCCGTCGTCGTTTCTGCTCCACCCCGACCGGCCAAGCCTCAGGCCAGGCGGCCGAGCTCAGTGCACATTGGGGAGCACGGAGCTGGCAGGGTGGGGGTGGCTGGTTATGAGCCGCCAGGCGATTGGCCGCGCCCGCCCGGTCTCGGCGGGAGCGACGATCAGGGACATGCAACCAGGCACGACATGAAATTGACCTTGCCGTTGACCTGGTTTCAGGCGGTCGGCCAGGTGCGGAAGTTGTGGTGGCTGCGGCTCTGGGTAGGGCCTCGCTGGCCCTGGTAGCGGGAGCCGTAGACGGCCGAGCCGTAGGGGTGTTCCGCCGGGGAGGACAGGCGGAAGATGCAGAGCTGGCCGATTTTCATGCCGGGCCAGAGCTTGATCGGGAGATTGGCCACGTTGGACAGCTCGAGGGTGACGTGGCCGGAGAAGCCCGGGTCGATGAAGCCGGCGGTCGAGTGGGTGAGCAGGCCGAGGCGGCCGAGGCTGCTCTTGCCTTCGAGGCGGCCGGCGAGCTGATCGCCGAGGGTGATCACTTCAAGGGTCGAGGCCAGCACGAACTCGCCGGGGTGCAGGACGAACGGCTGGCCGTCGACGACCTCGACCTGGGCGGTGAGGTCGTCCTGCTGCTCGGCCGGGTCGATGTGCGTGTAGAGGTGGTTGTTGAACACGCGGAAGAAGCGGTCGAGCCGGACGTCGATGCTGGACGGCTGCATCAGCTCCGGCTCGAACGGCTCCAGAGCAAGGTTTTCCGACTTGATCTCGGAGACCAGGTCACGGTCGGAGAGCAGCATCGCCACACCATACCGACCTGCTTTAAGGTGCGTGTTCGGTGGTCGTCTCGTACATATGTTCGATATGATGTTCGCATGGCTTCCTGGTCCGAATTTGCCGCCGCTGAGCCCGAGCTCGCCTCGGCCATCCGCGCGCTGCTCCAGCAGTACGGTCCCGGCATGGGCTACCTCGCCACGGTCCGTGCCGACGGCGGCCCACGCGTGCACCCGGTCTCCCCGGTCGTCACCGACGAGGGGCTCTACTGCTTCGTGGTCGACTCGGCAAAACGCCGTGACCTGGAGCGCGACGGGCGTTACGCCCTGCACTCCTACCCACCTGAGGAAAGCGACGACGAGGCTTACGTGGCGGGCCGCGCCCACCCGGTGACCGACCGCACCGTGATCGCCCGGCTCTCCGATGCCCTGCGCGCCTCACCGATGGTCGACTGGCGGCTGTTCGAGTTCGACATCGACACCGCCATGGTCCGCCGCCACGGCCCGGCGGGCGCACTCCCCCTAGCCATGACCCTGCGCCACCCACCAATCACCCAGACGTGGCACGACCAGGCCCGCAGCTCAGGCCGCCCCCTGGTCGCCGCCACCGGATAGCAGGCCGCCGGCCGGGCACCGCGACCTGCGTCCGCGGGGAGCTGCCAGGCTGGGAGGGAGCTGGGCCGCACCACGCCCGGCCGGCGTCTTGCCCTCGGGGCGGCTACGCCACGACGCCCGCAGATCGGGTACAGTGGGGCCGCTCGCGGGTGTAGTTCAATGGCAGAACATCAGCTTCCCAAGCTGACAGTGCGGGTTCGATTCCCGTCACCCGCTCATCCCGGGATCCCTCTGTCCGCAGAAAGCGCGGATGGGGGGATTTCGCCATTCTGGCCTGGGGGCCGAGCCCCCAGACCCCCACGGTGCGGTGGTCGCTCGACCCGCGCCGGGGGCGCTGGTCGTCACTCCCTTGCTCGCATCAGGCGACGTCGGTTGTCATGACAGTGGCGCTGAATCTGCAGGCTGCGTGATGAGCGCTCATCAGGCGCCTCCTTGAGGATCGGGCTCGCGAAGATTTGCGAGCGCGGTGCCGCCTGGGACGATCCGCTAGAGCGAGCGCCTCAGCTGTTTTGTGCTCTGCTGTGTGCGGTCAAGCGGCGGCTGAGTTGTGGGGGCGGAAGGCGATGTCGAGGTCTGCGTCCAGAGCCGCAGCTAGGCGAGCCAGTAGAGGCACGGTCGGGGTGGCTCCGCCGGACTCCAGACGGGAGAGCTGGGGCTGTGTCATGCCGGCACGGTTCGCAAGGTCGGCCTGTGTCATTGCCAGTTCGGTGCGCCGGTCGTGAACCATCTGCCCGAGCAGTAGTGCCGCACGGGCCTCCTCGTACGCGGCGACGTGCTCGTCGGCTCCGGTACGTTCCCAGCGGGTGTGACGTGTGGTCATCGTCTGTCTCTCCCGTTCGTCAGCGCCATTTCCGGTCGTAGATCTCCGTAGCGGGAGCGTGCGCCTCATGCTGCGACTCGCAGACCTGCTGGGCGGCGACCGCCCGTGCGACTTCAGCCCGTTCGATCTGCCTGGTCTTGCGGAACACCGTCAGCAAGACTGCTCGCGCACCCGAGGCTAGCCAGTAACTGATCCGGACGGCGGAGCGGTCCAGGTGAAACCGCAGCTCACGTGTCTTACCGCTGAGATGTCGCGAGTATGGCTCGCCGAGCGTCTCGGCTCGTTCGGCGAGGATGTCCGCCATGGCTTCGACCCTTCGCGTAATCCCTGAGCCGCAACGTCTCGAGCCAGTTCCGCACCTCGGGTTCCAACTCGACGTCGTAACGGCTGGTCATTCGACGAGCATATACCGTCCTTGGTATGTCGGCTAGCTCGTGAACAGGACTTCCGTGGTGGTGGAGTGAGCGGGCACCGAGCACTGCAGCTAGCTTTGTCGCCCTTCTGGGCCGGTCGGGCTTGCGGCGGGTCGCCTTCATGGGCGGCGATGTCGTACCCGGTCTTTAGGTTGCGATCGTGAGTTTTGAGGAGTTGCGGCGGCAGTCGCTGGGGGCCGCGTTGGGTGATATTCGTCGGGCGCGGGTTGCGTTTGATGATGTTGCCGCGTGGGTGGCCGTTGTTGGGGACAGTCCGGAGGATCCGCTGGGGGCGGACGTCTGGGTGTTCGATGCGGGCCTGTCGCAGGTTTTGCTGGTGCAGCATCCGTGGCGAGGTTGGGTTGCGCCCGGTGGGCAGGTCGAGCCCGGTGAGACGCCGCGTGACGCGGCACGTCGGGAGCTTTTCGAGGAGACCGGGGTGGAGGCCGAGCTTTTCGACCAGCCGGCCGGTGTCAACGTTCGCTCGTATCACCCTGAGAGGCCGGCGAGCCTGAGTTTGTCCTATGCCGCGATTGTGGACTCGGCGGTTCCGCTGGTGGGCGAGCCTGGGCAGCCTGCCGCATGGATGAAGCTGGATCAGTCGTGGGAGAGCTGCTTTCCCGAAGACGTGTCGCGGATCCGGCAGCATGCGGAGTGGTTGGCCGGTGGTGGGCGGATGTAGTGGTACGAGGATGGACCACTGTTGGGCGGTGGGGGGTTAGCGTCGTTTTATGACGCCTCGACGTAGCGGTGATACCTCGGTGGGCGGACTCATCCGGGCCCGGAGGCTGCTTCGCGGGTGGAGCGTCCGGTACGCCGCCAGCCGCGCTGGGGTTTCGCATGCCACCTGGAGTCGGATCGAGCGTGGGCTGCAGGCGGCTGACAACCGGTTCATGGTGGCGGACATCGCCGGGGCGTTGGAGTGTTCGCCTGCCGATCTGGTGAGCACCGAGGTGCCGGCACCCGATCGGGTGACCAAGGCGGCGCGGGCGCGGGTCCTCGGGCTGCGGCGCGCGTTGATCGATATCGACCTGAGTGAGGCGCCGGCTGGGGCCGCGTTGCCGATGGTCGAGTTGAGTCGTGGGGTTGCGCTGGTTGATGCGCTGCATCAGGCCTGCGACTACGCCGGTGCGGCGCGGCTGCTTCCCGGGCTGCTGAGTGACCTGCACACCGAGACGGCCGGGCCGGACCGGTACGAGGCACTGCGGTTGCTCTGTGATGCCACCTCCAATGCGTCCTCGGTGCTGAGGAGCCTCGGGTATCCCGCCGACGCTTTCCTGGCTGCCGAGCGGTGCCGGGATGCGGCCGACGCGGCCGGTGATCCGGTTCTGCAGGGGCACGCGGCTTACATACTGGCCAGGGCGGCCACGGCCTGCGGGTCGTACCAGCGGGGGCAGACCATCGCCGAGCGGGCCATCGACGACCTCGGCCGGCACATTGCCAGGCCCGGCGGGCCCGAGGCGCTCGGCTCGTTGCACCTGGTCGCCGCGTTGGCCAGCCGGTGCCGGGAGCGGCTCGACGACAGCCGGGAGTGGCTCGACGAGGCTGCGGAGCTGGCGCAGCGTACGGGTGAGACCGACACGATGGGCATGTTCTTCGGGCCCACCAATGTGGACATCTGGCGCATGAGTATCGAGGTCGACGACGGTGACCCGGGCCGGGTGGTGGAGATCGCCCAGCGGACCGATCCGGCAACGATCCCCGCGGGTGTCCGGCAGGTCTTCTACTACGCCGACACCGCACGAGCACTGGCCCGCATCGGCGGACGCGACCGTGAAGCGATCCGTTTCCTGCTCACCGCGGAGCGGATCGCGCCGCAGCACGTCCACACGTCGGCCGAGCTGGCGGAGACGACCCGGGCCCTGCTCGACCGCTCCCGCCGGCAGGCCGGCGGGAGCGAACTGCGCGGGTTGAGCGAACGGATGCAGGTCAGCTCGTAGGGACCACATCGGCCGGGCGCTTGACCTTGACCTTCAGGCCGTAGTCGGACAGCTCGATCGTGGTGTCGAACCGGCCGGTGTCCAGGCGGCCTTTGGCTGTTGACCGCCACGTCGTGGTGAGGGTCATCCGGGCGATCCGGCCGTCGGAGTTGAGAGCGACATCGCCCGTCGTGGTCGCGTACTCGAAGTGGAAGGTGCCGTCGGGGTTTTCGCTGGTGGTGGCGTTGGCCTGGGACAGGGCCTTGAACAGCGCGGCCGGGTTGGGGGCGGCTGCGCCGACCACGGCATCACCGTTCCCGAAGAGTGACAGGCTCTTGTGCTTGCCGGGGTACTGGCCGTAGCGGCCGTACTTCTCGCCGCGACCCTTGTCGGCCGGAAGTTTGCCGAGGGGTGGTTCGCCGCCGATGTAGCGCGTGCCGTTGACCATGATCTCGGTGGTCACGGAGTCGTCCTGGGGCACCCGGAAATAGCCCGAGGCGGTTCGCGGGTCGAAGGCGCCGTCGCCGACGCGGGAGCCGGACTTCAGGTGGATGCGATAGCTGATGTTGTCGCTGGCCGTGGCCGCGTTCGCCAGACGCATCGACGCCGGCGCCGCCTGGACGACTGCGGGAGGTTCGGCGGCGCCACCACCGAGGGAAAGGCCGGCGGCCAGAGCACCGGCGAGACCGGCGGCGCCCAGGGCGTACCCGATCCGGATGGTGGTGGTGCGGCGCTGGTGGCGGCGGGTGGCGCGGTCGAGGATGTCGGTGGAGAGGGCGAGCCCGTCCACCTGGTGGTGCATGCTCTCCGTCAGTCGTGCTTCCAACTCAGTGGTCATCGTCCCGTCCCGTTCAGGGTGGCGTGGTGGAGGTCCCAGGTGGAGGTCAGCTCGCGCAGGCGGGCAAGGCCCCGCGACGCTGTCGATTTGACGGTGCCCACGGAGCAGCCCAGCTCCGCGGCGGTTTCCGGCTCGGTGAGCTGCTCCCAGTAACGGAGGACGAGCACCGCTCGCTGCCGGGGTGAGAGCTGAGCCAGCGCCATGATCAGCGCGTCCCGGAGGTCCAGGGCGTCGGTCGCGTCGGGGCCGCCCGGTGGCTCGTGGCCGAGGAAAACCTCCGGCCGCCGTCGGCGGTGGCGCCACTGGTCGATCGCCAGGTGGTACATCGTTCGCCGGAGGTACCGCTCGCGGTCCTCGCGCACCCGGCCCCAGGACCGCATCAGTCGTTCCAGGGCCGCCTGCAGCAGGTCTTCACCCGCCGCACGGTTACCGGTGAGCAGGACCGCGGTGCCGAGGAGGGCGTTGCCCCGCTCGGCTATCAGCGTGTCCAGGCCGTCGAATCTTCGGCTCCGCACCATGCTGCTCCTTTCGTCGCGAACAAGACGACGGCAGCACACCGATGGTTGTCGGAGCCGGACGGAAATTACCGCAAGGAACTCAGTTGATGGTCAGGTACACGTTGTCGATCTGGCCGGCGAACTGGTCGTTGCCCTTGTTCGGGCCTTTGCCGCCCACACGCAGCGGTTCGGCGTTCGCGATCGAGAGGGTGGCGGGGACGGGGACCGAAGCACGTTCGACGCCGTCCACGACCATGGTCAGGCGGTTGCGGCTGCGGGCGCACATCAGGTTGTGCCACCGGCCGTCGGCGACGTCCATGAACGGTTCGGCGCGGTAGATGCGGGCGCGGCCGGCGATGACGCAGCTGGGGTGGCCCTGTTTGTGGTCGACCTGGAGCTTGAACTGGCTGACGCCGCCGACCGAGTAGCCCTTCTGGAAGACGTTCGCGCCATCGGAGAGGTCCGCGTGGGTCATCAGGACCGACGCGCCGTACTGCATGGGACGCGTGCCCGGGTTGAGGCGGTCGTCGCGGAGGCCTTCGAGGATGGCGCGGGGGCAGCGGCGTTCCCGGGTCAGGGTGCAGCGGGCCGGGTACTTCACCGCGAGGCCCTTGCCTTGCGGGACGAGGCGCAGGGTGCCGCCGTTCTGGGCGAGGGGACGAAGGGCGTACGCGCCACCCAGGTCGGTGATCGGCTGGTGGATGCCGCCGTCGAAGGTGTATCGGACTGCGACCGGCGCCGCCGCGATGCCGACCTGGCCGGCGCCTCCGCGCTGCTGATGGGCGGCAAACCCACTGGTCACGCCGGTCAGGACGCCGGCGGAGGGCCGGGGCTGAAGGGCGACGTACTGCGGGCTGATGTGGGGCTTGGGGGTGAACTGCGTGACGGCGAGCAGGCCGGCGCCGAGTGCGGCGGCTGCGACCAGCACGCCGAAGGGGCTGACGCGCGGGCGTGCGCTTCGCGAAGACCGTCGGTTGTCGAACATGCCGCTATTGTCCGGATGAGACCATTAAAGGGGGTCTGCAAACTCCGAGTCGGTGCAAATGTGGGCTAAACCACGCTGCGGACGGACGGCTCCCCGACGACCGCGTGCAGCACGTCATCGAGGGCGATCACGCCCAGCGGACGTCGGCCGTCGCTGACGAGCACGATGTGCCGGCGGTCGCGGCGCATGGTGAGCAGCAGGTCAGCCAGGGTGCGCTCCGGGGGCACCACGGCCAGCGGACGGATGATCTCGGCGGGAATGGGGAGGCGGCGCTGTGCTCCCTCGTACCCGAGGATGTCTTTGACGTGCACGAAGCCCAGCACCCGCCGCGTCTCGCGTTGCACGACCGGGAAGCGTGACCGGCCGCTGCGGGTGGCGATCGCCTCGATGGTGGCGGGCGAAGCGTCGTCGGCGACCGTGGTGACGCCCGACCAGGGCTGCAGGGTGTCCGCGGCGGTCCGGACGTTGAGGCCGAGCGCGGCGTGGATCCGGGCGTACTGTTCCGTGCCGAGCAGACCCTCGGCGCGCGCCTGGGTGACCATGCCGGCCAGCTCCTCCGCGGTGAAGACGGTCTTGACGGCGTCCGTCGCCTCGACCTTCCAGAGGGAGAGCACGATCTTCGCGGCCCAGCGCATCGCGGTCAGGATCGGCTTGGTGGCCGTGCAGAACGCCAGCATGAACGGGCCGAGGACCAGCGCCGAGCGTTCCGGGCCGGCCAGGGTGATGTTCTTCGGGACCATCTCGCCGACCACGGTGTGCAGGAAGACGACCACACCGAGCGCCAGCACGAACGCGACCGGGTGAACCGCGCGCTCGGGCATGCCGATCGCCTCGAACGGGCCCTCGACCAGGTGCGCGAGGGCCGGCTCGGCGATCGCACCCAGGCCCAGCGAGCAGATCGTGATGCCGAGCTGCGCGCCCGCGATCATCAACGGGATCTGGTTCATCGCCGACAACGCCCAGCGGGCCCGGCGCGAGGTCGCCGCGAGCGGCTCCAGCGCCGTACGCCGGGACGCGATCAGCGCGAACTCACCACCGACGAACAGCGCGTTGCCCAGCAGCAACACCACGGTGACCAGCAGCTCAGTCATCGGCGGGCTCCGGCGGCGCGACCACACGGACCTGCTCGATGCGGTGGCGGTCGACCTCCATCACGGTGAACTCCCAGCCGTCGTCCTCCAGCGACTCACCGGCGACCGGGATGTGCCCGAGGCGGGACAGCAGGAAGCCGGCCAGCGTCTCGTACGGCCCCTCGGGCAGGCGGAAACCGGTCTGCTCGGCGACCTCGTCCTCGCGCAGCAGCCCGTCGACCAGGTACGTCTTGTCGCCGTCGGGTGCGGTCAGCTCCACGCTGCCCGCCTCGGTGAAGTCCAGGTCGTACTCGTCCGCGATCTCGCCGACGAGCTCCTCGATCAGGTCCTCCACCGTGACGACGCCGTCGGTGCCGCCGTACTCGTCGACGACGATCGCCAGGTCGGCGTCGGCGGCCCGCAGTGCGGCCAGCACCTTGTCGAGGTCGAGGCTCTCGGGGACGAGGACGGGCTCGCGGGCCACCGACGACACCGGCGTCGCGGCGCGGCGTTCCGGTGGCACACCCAGGGCGTCCGAGATGCCGACGACCCCCACGACCAGGTCGAGAGTCGACTCGTACACAGGAAAGCGGGTGTGTCCCGTCTGCCGTGAGGTGGCGATGAGATCGGCCACGCTGGCGGTGGTCTTGAGGCCGACGACGTCGACGCGCGGGGTCATCGCCTTGGCCGCGCGTTTTTCGCCGAAGCGGATCGTGCGGCGCAGCAGCGTCGCGGTCTCGGTCGGCAGCGCGCCGGCGCGGGCGCTGATCGCGGCGAGCAGGCCCAGCTCCTCGGGTGAGCGGGCGCTGGCCAGCTCCTCCTGCGGTTCGATGCCGAGCCGGCGGACCAGCCAGTTCGCCGATCCGTTGAGCGCGCTGATCAGCCATTTGAAGAGCTTCGAGAAGGTACGCAGCGGAGCAGCCGTCGCCAGCGCCACCCGCATCGGCCGGGCCAGCGCCGCGTTCTTGGGCACGAGCTCGCCGAAGAGCATCGACACCAGCGTGGCGAACACGAGGGAGAGCACGTGGGTGACGGTCTCGGTGGCCCCGCCGAAAAGCGGCTCGATCGCGGGCCGGAAGAGCCGGGAAAGTGCCGGCTCGGCCAGATATCCGGTGAGCAGCGCCGTCAGCGTGATGCCGAGCTGGGTGCCCGAGAGCTGGAACGAGAGCTCGTGAAGAGCGTTCTGCACGGTGCGGGCGCGCCGGTCGCCGGCCTCGGCCTGCTTGGCGATCTCGACCCGGTCGACGGTGACCAGTCCGAACTCGGCAGCCACGAAGAACGCGTTGCCCGCGGTGAGCAGCGCAAAAGCAGCCAGCGGGAGCACCGCGCTGAGGAACAGGCCGTCCATGATCGGTTCACCTCGGCCCTCATTGTGCCGGAACGCCCCGACCGGCGTGTGCTCGTGTCCACCACAACGCTGTGAAGCGTCGCGGGCGTTACCGTCAGGAGATGAACCTTGCCGAGGAGTTCGCGCTGCTGGCCTACGGCGACGACGGCGCACCGGACACCGACACCATGCGCCTCGACAACGGTCTGGGCGGCGCCCTCCTGCTCGAGCTGGCGCTGACCGGCCGCGTCGACGTCGAGGACAAAAAGGTGATCGTCCGCGACGGGACGCCGACCGGTGACCCGCTGGTCGACCAGGCCCTCGAGCGGATCGTCGCCGACGACAAGCAGCGCAAGCCCGGCCAGTGGGTGACCAAATTTGCCAAGGACGCCCGCAAGCTGACCCTCGACCGCCTCGTCAGCCAGGAAGTGCTGGTGCGGGAGCAGGACAAGGTGCTGCTGGTCTTTCCGCGTACGCGGTATCCGGCACCGCACGGAGGCCGGCCGATCCCGGAGACCGAGGCGCGGCAACGGCTGACCGCCGCGGTGACGCGGACCGAAGCTGTCGAGCCGCGGACGGCCGCGCTGTGCGCCCTCGTGGCCGCGACCGACCTCGACCGCAAGGTCTTCCGCGACCTGGACCGCAACCTGGTCAAGACGCGGCTGAAGGAGATCTCGCAGGGCGCCTGGGCCGCCGACGCGGTCAAGAAGGCCATCGAGGAGATCCAGCTGGCCATCATCATGACCGTGGTGGCGGCCACGAGCGCGACCGCCACCACGTCCTAGGCGGGAGCCTTGTCGCCCTTGATCGACCGGAGCAGGACACTCGCGACGTCGATGACCTCGACGTTCTCCTGCTCGCCCTTGCCGGTCACGCCGTCGCCGATCATCGTGTAGCAGAACGGGCAGCCCACGGCGATCGTCTTTGCGCCGGTGGCCAGGGCCTCCTCGGTGCGCTCGACGTTGATCCGCTTGCCGATCTTCTCCTCCATCCACATGCGGGCGCCGCCGGCGCCGCAGCAGAAGGACCGCTCGGAGTTGCGGGGCATCTCGGTCAGGCCGCCCTCGATTGCGCTGCCCAGCACCTCACGCGGCGCCTCGAAGACGCGGTTGTGCCGGCCCAAGTAACACGGGTCGTGGTAGGTCACGCCGCCGTCGACGGGCTGGACCGGGGTCAGCTTGCCCTCGGCGACCAGGTGGGCCAGCAGCTGCGTGTGGTGCACGACCTCGACCTTCAGGCCGAGCTGCTCGTACTCGTTGCCCAGCGTGTTGAAGCAGTGCGGGCAGGTCGCGACGATCCGCTTGACCTTCGCCTCCTGCAGGGTCTCCACGTTCTGCTGGGCGAGCATCTGGAAGACGAACTCGTTGCCGATGCGGCGGGCCGGGTCGCCGGTGCAGGTCTCACCCTCGCCGAGGATCGCGAAGTCGACGCCGGCCTCGTGCAGCAGCGTGGCGACGGCGCGGGTGGTCTTCTTGGCGCGGTCCTCGAAGGCACCCGCGCAGCCGACCCAGAACAGGTAGTCGAACTCTTCCTCGCCGACCCGCTTGATCTCGAAGTCGAGACCCTTGGTCCAGTCCTCACGGGTGTTCTGCGGCGCACCCCACGGGTTGCCCTTGTTTTCCAGGTTGCGCAGCATGACGCCGGCCTCGGACGGGAAGCTCGACTCGATCAGCACCTGGTAGCGACGCATGTCGACGATGTGGTCGATGTGCTCGATGTCGACCGGGCACTGCTCGACACACGCGCCGCACGTGGTGCAGGACCACAGCACGTCGGGGTCGATGACTCCCTGCTCTTCCTCGGTACCGATCAGGGGCCGGTTGCCCTCGGCCAGAGCGAGGACGTCCATGTGCGCCAGCTGCGCCTCGGTCGCCTTCTCCTCACCGGTCAGATCCTTGCCACCGCCGCCGAGCAGGTACGGCGCTTTGGCGTACGCGTGGTCGCGCAGCGAAAGGATCATGAGCTTGGGCGAGAGGGGCTTGGCGGTGTTCCACGCCGGGCACTGCGACTGGCAGCGACCACACTCGGTGCAGGTCGAGAAGTCGAGCAGGCCCTTCCAGGTGAACTGCTCGACCTGGGCGACGCCGAACTGGTCCTTCTCGGGGTCGGCCTCCTCGAAGTCGAGCGGCTTGCCCTGGCTCATCATCGGCCGCAGGGCGCCCATGCCGGAGCCGGCGGGCTTCTTCGGGCTGCGCTTGAAGTAGATGTTGAAGAACGCCAGGAAGCGGTGCCAGGCGACACCCATCGTCACGTTCAGCGAGATGGTGATCAGCCAGCTCATCGAGATCAGGATCTTGACGAGTGCGGTCCAGGTGGCGCCGTTCTCCCAGTCGGGCAGGAGCGCGCCGATGCCGTGGCTGACCGGGGTGGCCCAGAACGGGTACTCGAAGTGATCGGTGGCGACCTTGAAGCCGCGGATCAGGAAACCGCAGATCAGGACGGCGATGATGATGGCCTCGACGAAGTACGCCTGCCACATCGTCGAGCCGGTGAAGCGGGAGACCTTCTTGCGCTTGTCACGCTGCCGGATCGCGACGAGGACCAGGATGCCGATCGTGCCGAGCACGCCGATCCACTCGGTCGCGAGACCGAAGACCACCCAGTGGCCGATGACCGGCAGACCGAGCTCGGGGCTGACGACCTCGAAGTAGGCCTCGAGCACCAGCAGCGACAGCACGACGAAGGCGACCATCACGAACCAGTGCGCCGCGCCGACAACACCCCACTTGAGCATGCGGGTGTGCCCGGCCGTCTCGACCAGCATCGTCTTGGTCCGGGCGCCCTTGTCGCCGAAGCGCTCCGGGTCGGGCTTGCCCTGACGGATCACCGCGGTCATCTGCATGACGGCACGCACCGCGAGGGCCACGGCGACGATGGTGACCGCAGCCGCCAGGACGGTGGCGATGATCTGCGCAGTGCCCATGGGCGTTGTGCCTCCTCGATCGGCTGGCTCGCCGACCCATGTTACCCACGAGTAATCAGATTGCGCGCGGGCATCTCCGTCGACTTTGCAGATCTCAACCGGCAGCGCACCCCATAAATGGACGGCAGGGGTGCGCTGTCGGACAAATCAGACGAAGATCACGGTACCGGCTGAGCCGGCACCGCGACGGGGGAGATCAGCGCCAGCGGGACAGAATGCCCAGCGAGGCAACCATGCAGCCGAAGCCCACCAGGAGGTTCCAGTACCGCCAGGCCTCGACCGGGTACTGCTGCTCCGAGAGGTAATACACCACCAGCCACGAGATGCCGAAGACGATCAGAGCGACCGCGGTGATCGGCAGCCAGACCGGACTCGGCTTCTTGGAGGCCGCCGCCGCAGCCGGACGGATGTCCGTCGGCGGGGTGTAGACCTTCTTCTTTCGAACCTGTGACTTCGGCACGGTGCTCTCCTGAGGGCAACAAGTGGTGAACAACCCACCCCTGAGCGGCTCCGGGGACCCCGAAAGCTGCCCGTGGCGAATACTGTTCGATAGCTAGCGTAGTCAAGGCGGCGCGCGTACAGGCACCCGCAGGTGGGTTTTTCGGCCGAGCCGAGGGAGGACAACCGACGTGGAGTACACCACGGGGGCGCCCTCGTGGCGACTTGTCCTGCGACGAGCCCTGGGTGGGCTGCGTCCGCGGCGGCCCGGTCAGCGCCAGCGCGGCTGGTCGATCGCAGTTCCGTTGATCGGCCTGGCAGCCGGCCTGCTGTTCACGACGTCGGCCACCACAGCCGACGGCACCTCGCTGCGCGACGATCGCCGTCCCCAGCTCGCGCAGCTGATCGCCGACAAGCGCACCCGGCTCGACGGCCGCGAGAAACGCGCCGCGGACCTCCGAGCCGCCGTCGACCAGGACGCTGCAAAACTCGCAGACGTGGACGAGCCGGTCAAGTCGGCTCGCGCACGCGCCGATGCCATGCGCGGCGGAGCAGGTTTTACTGCTCTCCGTGGCCCCGGCATCACGGTGAGTCTCAACGACTCCCCCCAACGCATCACCGGCACCGGCGTCGACGCGCCGGAGAACGACGATCTGGTCGTCCACCAGGGTGACGTCCAAGCAGTGGTGAATGCCCTCTGGGCTGGTGGAGCCGAGGCAATGTCGATCATGGATGTCCGCGTCATCTCCACGAGCGCGGTACGCTGTGTCGGCAACACGCTGCTGCTTCACGGCCAGGTCTTCTCGCCGCCATTCAAGATCACGGCAATCGGCGAACCCACAGCGATGCACCGGGCGTTGGAGTCCGCAGAAGGAGTCCAGCAATTCCGGACCGCTGTCGCCGATTTCGGCCTCGGCTATCAGGAAACCGTCGAGAGGAACGTGACTGTGCGGGCGTACGACGGGTCGAGTGACCTCCGATCCGCCGAGGTCACCGAGTGATGGAAACGTCGGACGCCCAGGAGGGCGCGGCGAACTCCGGGCGCCACCGCGCCCCGGACGGCGACGCACAAACCGCTTTCATCCCCCGGATCACCGACGCGTCACCCGACGGCGTCCCCGGCGGCCCCCTGGACCCCCCGGTCAGCCTCGGCGCTGCCTGGCCCCCAGACCCCTCCGGCTCTTCCGGCCCTTCCGGTACGGACACAGCATCGCCCGCCGACACCGCGGTGATCCACACGGACTCGCCCGCGGCGTCGAATGTGGATCCTGTGGTCGCGCGCGCCGCCGCCGCAGCCCGTGCCGCCGCCAAGGTGGAAACACCGGCCCAGCCTCCGGCCCCGGTGGTGGCGCCCAGTCCGGTGCCGGCTCCGGTGCGTGACAAACCTGTCGTGGGTGCGCCTACCGACTTCGACTTCTTCGCTGCCGCCGAGGCGGAGGCTGCCTCCGCGCGCGCCGCCGCGTCAGCAGCTGCTGAGCCGGTTGTGCCAGGTGCGCAGCGGCCTGAGGCTGCCGCCGAGTACGTCCGCCCGAACAGTGGAGCCCCCGGCTTCGCCCGGCCCGAGGTAGCTCCCCCGCCTGCCGAAGTCGTCCGGCCTGCCGCTGCGAGCGCACCCGCCGACTTCGGCCGGCCCGCGGCTGGTTTTGCCCGGCCGGAGGCTTCTGCGAGCGCACCTGTCGCCTTCGGCCCGCAGGGGGCTGCGAGCGCGCCTGTCGCCTTCGGTCCGCCGGCGGCTGCGAGCGCGGCTGGATTTGCGCGGCCCGAGACGGCTGCTCAGGCAGCCGATCAGGGTCGGCCTGAGGTTGCGTCCAGCTTTGCGCGGCCCGAGACGGCTGCATCGGCGGGCTACGCGCGGCCTGAGGTCGCACCCAGCGCCGAATACGCACGACCTGCAGCCGCCGGCGCCGCAGCATCCGGCTATGCGCGGCCGGAGCCTGTCAGCCCGAGCGCGGCCGACTACGCACGGCCCGAACCTGTCAGTCCAGGTGCAGCTGGCTACGCACGGCCCGAGACCGCCGCCGCCGCGGGATATGGGCGGCCCGGCGCTCCTTACGCGGATGATCAGCCCGGAGCGAGTTACGCGCGGCCTGACGCGGACGCTTCGGAGTTTGCGCGACCGCAGAGTGCGAACGGTTTTGCGCGGCCTGCAGGTGCCGCTCAGCCCATGGTGGGTTCGGCCCGCCCGGCTGATCCCGGTCGATCCGCCTCCGGCTTTGCGCGGCCCGCGGGCGACGTGCCGGCTGGTGACAGCTTCGGCCGTGCCGCAGGCGGTCGCTTGCCGGCCAACGGAGCTGCAGCGGAAAACGACGTCTACCCCACGCCTACGAGCAGTTACGCCCGCGGCGACAACGGCGCACAGCCCCAGGCTGACGGCTTCAGGGCGCCTCAGGGTGCCGCGGAGTCCTTCGGTCGTCGCAATGGCGCAGCTCAGCAAGCCTCCGACGGTTATCCAGCTGGCACCTTCCGGCAGGACAACGGACACGCCGAGGCGAACAACGGCTTCGGCCCCCGTTCCACGCCCGCCGAACGCCACCACGCCAATGACAGTGAGTCACTCGCCACCGGGACCTTCTCGGCGCTGGGCGGCGACCACAGTCCGACCACCAACGGCTTCGCACCGGCCAACGGCGCACGGTCAGCGCCCGGCGACTTCGCGCGCGACGCACCGGGCGACCGTCGATCCGTCGCCGACGCCTTCGGGGCGCGCAGTTCCCGGCGGGCGGCCACCGACGCCGGCGCTCAGAGCTTCGACACACCGCGGTCGGCCGCCGAGATCTTCGGAGCGCAGCGGTCCGGGAACGACGCCGGCCCTCGAGGCTTCGGCACACCGGCCCCGGCAAGTGACGCCGGCCCTCAGGGCTTCACACCGCGGTCGGCCGGCGACGGCTTCGGCGCGCCGCGGTCGGCGAGCGGCACATCACGGCCGGCCGGCGACGCGGGTCCTCAGGGCCTCGCCGCGCGGTCGGCCATGGGCGGCGTCGATTCCGGTGCGCAGTGGTCGGCAGGCGGCGGCTCTCAGGGCTTCGGGGCGCGCGGGCTCACGTCCGCCGACGACCACGACGCCGGGTCCGACGTTGCCGAACCCGCCGGGCTGCTCCGCCGCCGCGGCCCCGGCACCGAGGCAGCCGGCTTCGGCCAGAACGGTGGACAACAGGCCGGCAGTGAACACGCCGCGCCGCAGAACGGGTCAGATCCCTCCGCTACTGCGATCATTCGTACAGCGGATGCGCCGACCGGTTTGCTCCCCTCTGTCCGGCCCAAGGCCGGCAGCCCGTCAACTCCGGACGTGAGCGGCTCTGTGCGTACCCCTCTGCCTCCGGGTCCGGGTGACAAGGGCGCCGCTTCGGTTGCAGCGGCTGCGGCCGCGGTGGCGGCCGAGCCGGACGCCGGTGCGGGCGGCGACGAGGGCGACAAGCCACGGCGTGGGGAGAAGGTCGTGAAGCTGCGACCTGAGCAGACCGATGAGGGTTACAAGAGCGTGTACTCCGAGTTGACCCGCCCCACGCTGGGCTCGCGGATCCGGGCCGGTGTCCGGGTGTCCGGCGAGCTCATGATCACGTTCGGGCTGATCGTGCTGCTCTTTGCCGGGTACGAGGTGTTCGGCAACTCGGCCAAGGTCGAGAACGAGCAGGACACGCTGGCCAACCAGCTGGACGATCAGTGGAACGACCCGACGGTGGCGCCGAGTGCGGGGCCGACCAAGGCCGCGCCCGCCGCGCCGGGCAAGAACCTGGTCGGGCGGCTCTACATCCCGAAGCTGGGCATGGAGTGGGTTGTTGTCAACGGCGTGCGGCCGCAGGACATCCGGTACGCGCCCGGGCACTACCCGGACACCGCCGATCCCGGCAAGGTCGGTAACTTCTCGGTCGCGGGCCACCGGATCCGGAAGATCTTCTGGCGGCTGGACGAGCTGCAGCCGGGTGACGTGATCGGTGTCGAGACCAGGACGAACTGGTACGTCTACAAGGTCAGCCGCAGTGAGGTCGTCAAGCCCAGCGCTGTCGAGGTCGTGGCACCGGTGCCGGGCAAGCCGAACGCGAAGCCGACCAAGGCAATGCTCACGCTGACCACGTGCAACCCGAAGTTCAACAACTATCAGCGGCTCATCGTGCACGCCGAGCTGGTCGACACGGTCAAGCGTGACGCCTCGCAGCCCGAGGCCGGCAAGCCCGCCGAGATGAAGAAGACGAAGGCGTAAGGAGGGCCGTCATGTATGCCTGGATCTGGCGCAAGCTGCCCTTCGGCCTGTGGGGCAAACTGACCGGTTCGCTGGCCATGGCCGCGGCCATCGGCGCGCTCCTCTGGTACGTCGTCTTCCCGTGGGCGACCCCGCTGCTGCCGTTCGACGACGTGCAGGTGGGGACGGGCACCGAGCAGGGCGGCCCCGCCGAGCAGGACCCGAACGCGGTTCCCGGCGCGGACGACCCCGGGCTGGGGCCGGACGAGATCCCGTACAACGAGCACACGAACGACCCCGAACCCACTGCCAGCTAGGTGACGCCGTGCGCATCCTCGTGATCGACAACTACGACTCGTTCGTCTTCAACCTGGTGCAGTACCTCGGCCAGCTCGGTGCCGAGTGCGAGGTGCGGCGCAACGACGAGATCACGGTCGCCGACGTCGCCGATTTCGGCGCCGCGGGGGTCCTTCTTTCCCCCGGCCCCGGTACGCCCGAACGCGCCGGCATCATGATGGACGTCATCACCGCGTACGCGGGGAAGATTCCGATGTTCGGTGTGTGCCTCGGTCACCAGGCGATCGGGGCTGCCTTCGGTGGCACCGTGACCCGGGCGCCGGAGCTGCTCCACGGCAAGACGTCCTCGGTCCAGCACAAGGGTGCGGGTGTGCTGGCCGGCCTGCCGGACCCGTTCACGGCGACGCGTTACCACTCGCTGGCGGTGCTGCCCGAGACGCTGCCCGAGGAGCTCGAGGTCACCGGCTGGACGGAGTCCGGTGTGGTGATGGCGATGCGGCACCGCACGCTGCCGATCGAGGGTGTGCAGTTCCACCCCGAGTCGGTGCTGACCGAGGGTGGTCACACCATGCTGGCCAACTGGCTGGCCTCCTGCGGCCTGCCGGAGGCGCTGGACCGTGCACCCGAGCTGGCCGCCGAGGTGGAGACCCGCCGCCGTTCGGCCTTCGCCGGCGCCTGAACCTCTGACAGCAAAAAGCACCGCGGCCGGGAAGAGCGCCGCGGTGCTTTTTCGTGGTGTCAGTTGCCGATGATCCCGTCGAGACCGCCGCCGTCGCCGCCCGCGCCCGGTCCATCGGTCGGGTCGGTCGGGTCGGTCGGGTCGGTCGAATCACCCGGTTCCGGTTCCTGAGCGACGATGACCGTGATCGTGATCGTGGTCGACTTGGACTTCTTCTGGTTGGCGAAGGTCTGCTCGACAACCGTGCCGACGGGCCCTTCCTGGTTGGTCTCCTGGACCTTGACGTCCTTGAAACCGGCCTGTTCGAGCAGCGCGATCGCGGTGTCCTGCAGCTTGCCCCGCACGTCGGGCACCGGGCTGAGGTTGCCGCGGGACACGGTCACCGTGATCGTGGTGCCGCGCTTGACCTCGTCACCTTCGTCCTCGACGGAGAGGACCTGACCCTCGGGCGCGGAGCTGTCCTTCTCCACGAACTTCGGCTTCAGTTTGGCGTCCTCGAGCGCCGACTCGGCGGCATCCCTCGTGCTGCCCACCAGCCCGGTCGGCACCTTGGTCGGCGCGGGGCTGCTGCACAGCTGGAGAGTGACGGCCTGGTCGACCCGCGTGGTTGCGTTCGCTTCCGGTGTCTGCCTCTCGACCCTGTCCTTGCAGTCGTCGGTCTCGATGGGGTCGCCCACCGTCACCGCCGTGAAGCCGGCGTCCGTCAGCGTTTTACGGGCGTCGTTCTCGGAGAGACCGGTGACCTTCGGAACGGCAGCGGTCGCCGGCGTTTCGGGGTCGTCGTTCCTGTTGGCCAGGGTCAGGCCGATGCCCAGAGCCACGACGGCGAGCACGCCGAGTGCGGCCAGCACCGCCATCACCCACGACGAGGTCTTCCGCTCCGGCGGCTGCGGCCCGCGCGGACCACCGGCCGGGATCGTCCGGGTCATCGCGGTCTGCTGACGCATCGGCGGACCGGCCATCGCCATCGTCTCGGCCTCGTTCATCACCGGTGTGGCGAGAACCGGGCGGCCGGAGACGGCCCGCAACGCGTCAGCGCGCATTTCCTGCGCGCTCTGGTACCGGTTGAGCGGGTTCTTGGCGAGGGCCTTGAGCACGATCGCGTCGACGTCCGGCGAGACCTCACGGTTGATGTCGCTCGGCGCCTTCGGATCCTCGCGGACGTGCTGGTACGCCACGCTGACCGGGCTGTCACCCACGAACGGCGGGTGTCCGACCAGGAGCTCGAAGAGCACACAACCGGCGGCGTACACGTCGGAGCGGGCGTCGACGGACTCGCCGCGGGCCTGCTCGGGCGACAGATACTGCGCCGTGCCGATGACCGCGCTGGTCTGCGTCATGGTCGTCGCACCGCTGGCCAGGGCCCGGGCGATGCCGAAGTCCATGACCTTGACCTGGCCGTTCTGCGTGATCATCACGTTGCCGGGCTTGATGTCCCGGTGGATGATCCCGTGCCGGTGGCTGAACTCCAGCGCGGCGTCGATATCAGCGATGATCTCCAGGGCGCGGCGCTGCTGGAGGCGCTGCTCAGCGGCCAGGACCTCCTTGAGGGTCCGGCCGTTGACGAACTCCATGACGATGAACGGCTGTTTCTCGCCGGCCGACGACACTTCCTCGCCGGTGTCGTAGACGGCGACGATCGCCGGGTGGTTGAGCGCCGCGGAGTTCTGCGCCTCACGACGGAACCGCTCCTGGAACGTGGCGTCACGGGCGAGGTCGGTACGCAGCATCTTGATCGCCACGTCACGACCCAGGCGCAGGTCACGGCCTTTGTGTACCTCGGCCATGCCGCCGTAGCCGAGCAGCTCGCCGACCTGGTACCTGCCACCGAGCAGGCGGGCCTGCGCCGTCATAACGTCTGTCGTCCTTCGGTCGCGTGGTTCAGGCTGTGCGGAGCAGCAGCCTGCTTCGTAAGACGGTACGACGTCGCGGACGTCCGTTGATCAGCGGAACCCGCCACCACGACCGTGGACCGGTTCCCGTGATCGCCCATCGCGTTGGTGTTGCCCTGGTTGAGCAGGAACGAGATGACGCCGGCGCACAGCAGGACCAGCAGTGCGAGGACCACGGCCAGCACGATGAGGACCTGCCGGCCGCCGGAACCGTCGGCCTGCTTGCCGCCCTGCATCGGCTGGTGCTGCTGCATCGGCGGCGCCGACGGGTGCCTGTACGGCTGCTGGGCCGGCGGCACCGAAGCCGCACCCCGCGCCTGCGCACCCGACACGGGACGAGGGATGGGCGGGTACGGAGGACGGCCCTGCCCCGACATCGGGTGCCCGCCCGGGCCTGACGTCGGCGCACCGGAGTGCGGCCTGTTCGCCATCGAGGGGCCGCTGGACTGCGGCCGGGTCATCGTCGGTCCGCCCGACTGCGGGCGTCCGGCCGACGAGCCGTTGACGGCCGGCTGCTGAACCTGCGTGGTGAGCGAGGACGCGGCCTGCCGAGCCACGGCTGCCATCGCCGAGGCCGTGGGCCAGCGTGCGCCCGGGTCCTTGGCCAGGGCACGGTCGACGATCGCGCGGACCGCCTGAGGAATGTCGGCGGGCAGCGGGCGCGGGGTGTCGCGGACGTGCTTCATGGCGATCTCGATCGGCGTCGAGCCGTCGAAAGGCCGGTGACCGGAAAGGCACTGGTAGGCGACAACGCCCAGGGCGTACACGTCGGAGGCCGCCGTGGCGACCGCGCCGGACGCCTGCTCCGGGGAGATGTAGGACGCCGTGCCGAGCACCGAGCCGGCCACGGTCAGCTGTCCCACCATGGCGGAGCGCGCGATGCCGAAGTCGGTGAGGACCAGGGTGCCGTTCGGGCGTACCAGAAGGTTGCCGGGCTTGACGTCGCGGTGGACGATGCCGTTCGCGTGCGCGGCCTGGAGCGCGTCCGCGGCCTGTGCGACCAGCGCCATGGTGCGGGCCGGCGTGAGCCGCCCGACCCGGCTCAGGGTGCGGGACAGGGCGTCACCCTCGACGTACTCCATGACCAGGAACGCGAGCTGCTGGTCGCTGCCGTAGTCGTAGACGTCGACCACACCGGGGTGGTTGATCGTGGCCATGGTCCGGGCCTCGCCGCGGAAGCGCTCGGCAAAACCGGGCTCGTCCAGCAGGGCCGGGAGCAGGATCTTCACGGCGACCGTCCGGCCGAGCACCTCGTCGGTGCCACGCCAGACATCGCCCATGCCGCCACCGGCGATCCGCTCGTCCAAGCGGTACCGGCCGCCGAGGGTGACCCCAGGGCTGATCATGTCAGTCCCCTCCCCGGCCCGCCGCGGCCTTCATGATGAGCCCGGCGATCCGGGCCGCCTCGGCGCTTGCATGTCCGCCGGGCACGTTCTCCAGCATGACGCAGACTGCTGAGACTGCCTCACCCTTGTCGTTGTACGCGAATCCGATGAACCAGCCGTGGTCGTCCGCGTCCACCGCGTTCTGCGCCGTACCCGTCTTGCCGCCGACCTCGTACCCGTCGATCTTCGCGCGCTGGCCGGTGCCGTTCTCGACGACGCTGACCATCATGTCCTTGAGGTCACTGGCCACCTGGCCGTTGACCGGGGTCCGCAGGGTCTGCGGGCTGGCGTTGTAGATCGGCCGCCGGTCCGGGCTGAGCAGCTGCTGCACCAGGTAAGGGCGCATCTGCTTGCCACCGTTGGCGACCGTGGCCGCCATCAGCGCGCCCTCCATCGTCGTCATCCGGACGTCCTTCTGCCCGATCGACGACTGAGCGAGGCCGGCCTGGTCGGTGCTGCCGTCCGGGTTCTTGATCTCACCGGTCTTGCTGGCGGCGACCGGCAGTCCGGTGCCCTCCTGGAGGTTGCCCACCGTCAGGTCGTTCTGCTCGAAGCCCCACGCCTGCGCGGCCTTCTTGACCTTGTCGCCACCGAGCTTGACGCCGAGCTGGGCGTACCCGGTGTTGCAGCTGTCGGTCAGGGCCTCCTTGAGGGTGACCTGCGCGCCGGGGCAGGTCTGGTCCTCGGAGTTCTTGATCGGAGCGCCGGACCCGGGTGCCGTGTAGGTCTGGCCGGCCGGGATCTCGGTGCTCTGCTCGTATCCGTCCTGGAGGGCGGCCGCCGAGATGATCACCTTGAAGGTCGAGCCGGGCGGGTAGGTCTCGGACAGCGCGCGGTTGAGCAGCGGCTTGTCCTTGTCGGCGTTCAGGTCCTTGAACGCCGCCGTGGCCACCTTGTTGTCGTGGCTGACCAGCGGGTTCGGGTCGAACGTCGGGAACGAGGCCAGCGCCTGGATCGCCCCAGTCCGCGGGTCGATCGCCACCGCGGAGCCCGCCTTCGCGCCGCGCTCGTTGTTCGTGAGCTGCTTGTACGCGACCTCCTGCGCCTTCGGCTTGACCGACAGCACAACGTTGCCGCCGCCGGCCTTGTCACCGGTGAACATGGCGCTGACCCGGTCGGCGAAGAGCTTGTCGCTCGCGCCGGACAGGAAGTCGTTCTCGCTGCGCTCGATGCCGGTCTCGGCGTTGTCGACCGGCTTGTACCCGATGATCGGCGCGTAAACCTTCTTCTCGGGGTACACGCGGAGGTACTTGAGGGTGTCGTCGGTCGCCTTGCTCTGGGCGAGGGCCTCACCACCGGCCTCGATGACTCCGCGCGGCGTCTCGTACTCGGCGACACGGACACGTCCGTTGTAGTCGCTGGTGCGGTAGTCGTCGGCCTTGTAGGCCTGGACCCAGTTGAGGTTGGCGAAGAGCATGCCGAAGAGGACGAGGATGACCACGCCGGCCTTGCGCAGGGGTGCGTTCACGGCTTGATCACCTCCGTCATGGCGCCGTGGAGCTGGGCGGGTGGTTGTTTCGGTCCGCCGGATGCCGCCGGGCCGCCGTTCGCGGGTTTGCGGGCGGCATCGGAGATCCGCAGCAGCATCGCGATGAGCAGCCAGTTCGCCATGAGCGACGAACCGCCGGAGGACAGGAACGGCGTGGTCTGACCGGTCAGCGGGATCAGCCCCGTGATGCCACCAAGGATGACGAAGACCTGCAAGCCCAGTGTGAAGGCGAGGCCGCCGGCGACGAGCTTGCCGAACGAGTCCCGGACGCCGAGCGCCGCACGCAGACCGCGCTCGACAATCAGCAGGTAACAGACCAGCAGCGCGGAGAGGCCGAACAGGCCGATCTCCTCACCCATGCCCGCGAAGATGAAGTCGTTGCGCACCTCGGGCACGAAGCCGGGCGAGCCGGCACCCGGACCGGTGCCGAACATGCCGCCCGTACCGAGGCCGAGCAGGCCCTGGACCAGCTGATAGCTGCCGCCGATGCGCTCGTAGTTCTCCGAGGCGAACGGGTCGAGCCAGACCGTGGCGCGGTCGTAGAAGTTGGCGAACGGGCCGCCGATCGACGCACCCAGGAGGTACGCCACGTAGACGCCGCCGAAGAACATGACCAGGCCGATGATCAACCAGCTGGCACGTTCGGTCGCGACGTAGAGCGTCACGACGAACAGACCGAAGTAGAGCAGCGCCGTCCCGAGGTCCTTTTCGAAGACGAGAACCAGCAGAGACAGCAACCAAACCGTGACAACCGGGCCCAGGTCGCGGCCCCGTGGGAAGTCGATGCCGAGGAAACGGCGGCTCGCCAGCGAGAGCACCTCACGCTTGCGGACCAGGTAGTAGGCGAAGAACGAGACCAGCGCCAGCTTGGCGAACTCACCGGGCTGGATCGAGAACGCGCCCATCTTGATCCACAGCTTGGCCCCGTTGACCTCGGAGATGCTGCTCGGCAGCACCGCCGGGATCATCACCAGCACGATGCCGACCAGACCCAGCGTGTACGCGTACCGGGAGACGGTCTTGTGGTCGCGCACGATCAGCAACAGCACCGCCGCCAGGACCAGGGCCACCAGCGTCCAGGCGAGCTGACGGCCACCGACACCGGCGAAGACACCCAGCTCGGGCTGCTTCTCGGAGATCGCCTTGGCGATGTCCAGCCGCCGCAGGAAGCCGACACCGAGACCGTTGATCAGGGCGACCGCCGGGATCAGCACCGGGTCGGCGTGCGGCGCCACGAACCGGACGACGAGATGCAGCCCCAGGAACAGGACGCTCAGGAGAGCCGCCGGCACCCAGAAGGTCGGCGTGATCTTGTCGTACTGGTTGGCTTCGACCGTGGCGCCGTAAGCGGCCACGATCACCATCGCGAAGGCGAGCAGTCCGAGCTCGGCGTTGCGCCCCGTTTTTGTGCCCGGGACACGCGGCATCTCACCCGTGGACGCGGGTGTGGGAGCCGGAATGGCGGGCGCGGTCAAGAAAGAGTCCCCAGACTTCGGTGAGCGGACACTCAGTCGACGGGCCGGCACCCGACCGGGTCGACGACCGGCGGGGCGGAGTCCGAAGGCTGGGCGTCCGGCGTGGTGGCAGGCGCGAGCGCCGGCGCCGAGGAGGGTGTGTTCCGGCTGGGAGACGTCGTCTTCCCTGCCGCGGACGGTGCGCCGGAGGGGTTCACCGGCTGCGTCACCGTCGGCGCGGGGCTGCTCGGGGAGCAGATCGGCTTCAGGTTGGGGTTGGACGGCTCGTCGCTGGTCAGCTCGGCCAGGCGGCGCTGCGCATCCGGGTTGCTGTCCGCGTGGATGCCCTGCTTGACCCGGTCCTGCGCGACCGTGGTGAGGTCGTCCAGGCGTGCCTCGCTGGTCTCGTGGACGCTCGACAGGTCGAGACCCGCGATCTGCCCCGGCACCCCGCGGAAGATCGCCAGCTGGCCCTGCTCGGTGGCACCGACGTAATACTGGTCCTGGGTGTACTGCCAGCCCAGGTAGAGGCCACCGCCGAGCACGCCGAGCAGCAGGAGCACGAGCAGACTGGTCCGCACCGGATGCCGCTTGGGCTGGTCGGCCTCGTCACGGTCGTAGGACGTGTTCTCCGGGGCCGCGGGTCGCGGAGGCGCCTGCAGAGCCGCCGCACGAGCCGCGGCGCTGGACGCATCAGCCACCGTGGAGTTGCCACGGTCGCGGGCGGCAGCGCCACCGACGATCGGAGCCTGCTCCATGATGTCGGCGTCGGTCGCGTCGGCGACCACCACCGTGATGTTGTCCGGGCCACCGCCCCGCAGCGCGAGCTGCACCAGACGCTCACAGCAAGCCTGGGCGTCCTGGATGTCCCGCATGCTCTCGCCGATGGTCTCGGCACTGACAACGCCGGACAGGCCGTCGCTGCAGATCAGATAGCGGTCACCCTTGAGGACCTGGCGCACCGAATATTCGGGGTCGATGTCCCGGCCGTCGAGCGCACGGGTCAGCAGCGACCGCTGCGGGTGACTGCTCGCCTCCTCCGGACTGATGCGGCCCTCGTCGACCAGCATCTGAACGTAGGTGTCGTCCTTGGTGATCTGCGAGAACTCACCCTGGCGCAGCATGTAGGCGCGCGAGTCGCCGATGTGCACCATCCCGATCTTGCTGCCGGAGAAGAGCACCGCGGTCAGCGTGGTGCCCATCCCCTCGAGATGCGGGTTGGCGTCGACGGTGTCGCGCAGGGTCTGATTGGCCGTGCCCACCGCGTGCCGAAGAGCGTCCACCAGCGCATCGCCGGGAACGTCCTCGTCGAGCGGGGCCATGGCCGCGATGACGATATTGCTGGCGACGTCACCGGCGGCCATGCCGCCCATGCCGTCGGCGACGGCAAGGAGCCGCGGTCCGGCGTAGACGGAGTCTTGATTTCCGTCTCGGATCAGACCGCGGTCGCTCTGGGCGGCGTAGCGCAGGGTCAGGGTCATGGCCGTAACTCGAGTGAAGTGCGGCCGATCCGGATCGGCACGCCAAGGGGGACGGGAGTAGGTCCGGAGACCTTACCGCGATCGAGATAGGTGCCGTTCGTCGAGCCGAGGTCCTCCACGAACCACTGGCCGTCCCGAGGCACGAGCCGGGCGTGTCGAGCCGACGCGAAGTCGTCCGTGATGACCAGCGTCGAGTCCTCCGCCCGTCCAATAGTGATCTGAGCCTCACCCAGCGTGATCCTGGTGCCGGCCAACTGACCGGCGGTCACGACGAGTTGCCGGGCCGCCTTCCCACGCTTCGCCTTCGCGGGCCGGCCCTGGATCACCGCGCCACCCACACCTCGTGGACTGGCGACGATGCTCTTGGACCGGACACCGGCGAAGAGATCCTTACGGATGACCCCGACAACCGTGAACACGAAGATCCACAGCAGGATCAGGAAGCCGAACCGGGCAACGGTGAGGACAAATTCTGGCAAGGTGCCTAGCCGTCCACTCGGAACGTGAGGGTGGTCGTCCCCAACTGGATCATGTCGCCCGGGTTGAGCGCCACGGCCGACACGCGCTGGCCATTGACCATCGTGCCGTTCGTCGAACCCAGATCGGTCAGCACGACCTGACTGCCGTCGTAGTCCAGCCGGGCGTGCCGGCGGGAGATACCCACATCCGGCAGACGCAGATTCGCCTGGTCACCACGGCCGATCACCGTCGACCCCATCTGCAGCGGGTACGTGCGCCCGTCGCCCGACACCAGACCGACATTCCGGCCGTTGTGCCCGTGCTGCTGGTACCCACCCTGCTGTTGCTGGTCGTACGGCGAATACGCCGGAGCCGCGTCGTAGGCAGGCTGCTGCACCGGAGCGACCTCGCCGCCGGTGTACACCTCCGCCGTGACACGGAACATGCCGGTATCGAGCCCGTCACCGCGCTCGATCTCCACGATCACATCGCCGTAGACCGTCCAGGCCTGCTCGCCGATGAACTCCGCCTGCGACTGGGCCAGCTCCTGGGCCAGTGCAGCGGCATACGGCGCCAGCCTGCTGTGGTCGTACGGCGAGAGATCGATCACGTAGCGGTTAGGCACCAAGGTGCGGCCACCGGCAAGGATGGCCTTGTGCGCCTCGGCCTCCCGCTGCATGGCATTAAGGATCTCCACCGGGTGTACGACACCCTTGAAGACCTTCGCGAAGGCCCCCTCGACCAGGCCTTCCAATCGCTTTTCAAAGCGCTGCAGCACGCTCACCGGCTCCTCCTCGGGTTCCGAGGACATGATGGTATCCGGCCGCCGCTTCCGCATCTCTGCGAAGAGCAACCGGTCGCTCCTGACCCTCGTATTGCAGCCCCTGACGCCGTGCTAGTCTTCCCTGGCGTCACGGGCAGTATCTGCTCGCGGTGTAACGAGGGACAGCGTAGTCTGTTCCGGCTAACTGAATGCCACGGGGATGTGGCGGAATGGCAGACGCGCACGGTTCAGGTCCGTGTGTCCGAAAGGACGTGGGGGTTCAACTCCCCCCATCCCCACGAGACGCCTAGGCGCCCCATGTCCGCAAGAAGCGCGGACCGGGGGCGTCTCGTCATATCTGCTCCGGGGGCCGAGCCCCCGGACGCCCCGCGTTGCGGTGGGCACCTGGCTGCATCGCTCACGCTGGGAGGGCCGCCCTTGCTGCGCTCGGTCACTCTTGGAGACGTTGTGGTCCCCCTGCGGGTGATTTACGGAGCGTGAGGGTCGGGGCGTTATGCTCTCGACTTGTTTTTACTCCCTAGACCTCTGGAGAGTTTGCTCGTGGCCGTCGCCCTGGTTACTGGATCGGGTGGTCTCATCGGCTCCGAGGCGGTCCGGCATTTTGCCGGGCTCGGCCTGGAGGTCGTGGGGATCGACAACGACATGCGGCAGGAGTTCTTCGGGGCCGAGGCTTCGACGGCGTGGAACGTCCAGCAGCTCTCCGCGGACCTCGGGGCGGCGTACTCCCATCACGGGGTGGACATCCGGGACCGGGACTCGCTGGGGAAGATCTTCAAGCGGTACGCCGGTGACATCGCGGTCGTGATCCACACCGCGGCGCAGCCGTCGCACGACTGGGCTGTGCGGGACCCGTTCACGGACTTCGACGTGAACGCGGGTGGCACGCTCAACATGCTGCAGTTCACGCGTGAGCACTGCATCGAGGCGCCGTTCATCCACTGCTCGACGAACAAGGTCTACGGGGACACCCCCAACCGGCTCCCGCTGATCGAGCAGGAGACACGCTGGGAGATCGACCCGTCCCACGCGTACGCGGACGGCATCACCGAGGACATGTCGATCGACCAGACGCTGCACTCGGTCTTCGGCGCGTCGAAGGTCGCCGCGGACGTCATGGCCCAGGAGTACGGCCGCTACTTCGGCATGAAAACCGCTATCTTCCGGGGTGGCACGCTCACCGGGCCGGCCCACTCGGCGACCGAGCTGCACGGCTTCCTCGGGTACGTGATGCGCGCGAACATGGAACGGCGGCTCTACCGGATCTTCGGTTACAAGGGCAAGCAGGTCCGCGACGCCATCCACAGCCACGACGTGCTCAGCGCGTTCGAGGCGTTCTTCCGCAACCCGCGCTCGGCGGCGGTCTACAACCTCGGCGGCGGCCGGCACTCGAACTGCTCGAACCTCGAGGCGTTCGCGATGGCCGAGAAGATCAGCGGCACCGAGATGGTCACGGAGTACGTCGACGAGAACCGCATCGGCGACCACCAGTGGTGGATCGGCTCGATGGCCGCGTTCCAGGCCGACTACCCGGAGTGGAAGCAGGTCTACGACGTCCCGATGATCCTTCAGGAGATCTACGAGGCGAACGTCGGCAAGTGGGTTCCGCAGTCGTGACCGCCGGAGGCAAGAAGAACGTCCTCGGTGTGCTGGTCGACGCGACCGACTACGACACTGCGACCGCTCAGATCATCGAGGCCGCCCGTGAACGCCGGCACTACGCGGTCACCGCGCTGGCCGTGCACGGCGTCATGACAGGCGTGCAGGACAAGGCGCACAACGCGCGGCTGAACTCCTTCGACCTCGTCACCCCCGACGGTCAGCCGGTTCGCGGCGCGCTCAACCTGCTGCACCACGCGGGTCTCACCGACCGCGTCTACGGCCCCGAGCTCACCCTGCGCGTCCTGCGCCAGGCCGCGGCCGAGGGCCTCCCCGTCTACCTGTACGGGTCCACGGAGCCCACCCTCGAAAAGCTGGTCCCGGCGCTGGAGCGGATGTTCCCCGCACTGAAGCTGGCCGGTGTCGAGGCGTCGAAGTTCCGCAAGAGCCACCCGGGTGAGCCGGCGGAGATCGCGGAACGCATCAAGGCCTCGGGTGCCCGGATCGTGCTGGTCGGCCTGGGCTGCCCCCGGCAGGAGATCTGGGCCTACGCCATGCGCCCGCTGCTCGACATGCCGCTGCTCGCCGTCGGTGCGGCCTTCGACTACCACGCCGGCCTGCTCAAGAACCCGCCCGCCTGGATGCAGAAGTACGCCCTCGAGTGGCTGTGGCGTCTCGGGCTGGAGCCCAAGCGGCTCTGGAAGCGGTACATCCTGCTGAACCCGGCGTACCTGTCCCGGCTGGCGTTGCAGAAGGCCGGCATCTGGAAGGCAACACCTCCGGCACCGACCTCGGAGCCGGTCACCGACTTCGCCGTCTGACCGGCGGTGTGGGTGCCGGGGACCCGGCCGCGTCGCCGCCGGGACCCCGGCCGACCTCCCCAGGTCGAGCCCTCGACGCCGAACGATGCATTTTCGACGTCTGGCACCCGACACTAGGACACGCGTCACCGTCACAACAGGGGCGATTGTCCACTTCGCCCATTGGGATGAGCGCCCTGCGTAATTAGTCCGATACGCGCAGTGGTGTTCCGACCCCTACGGGTACCCGGTCCGGGCATATCCCGGTTTTGCTCCTTGCGCCACGGGTGAAGTCTGTCGATGTGAACACCGTTACGGACCTCATCCTGATCGGCGCACTCGCCGCGGTCTGGCTCACGGCCGGACTGGTCGCCGACACGCTGCCGAGCGCCCGCACCGCCCGCGAGCTGCGCCGCCGTGCCCGTGCACTGTCCATGCTGGTCGGTGGTGGCGTTGCGGTGTTCATCGCCGTGCCCCTGCTCACCGGGATGCTGCCCGGTTCCTCCGCCGCACCGGCGGCTGCACTGCTCCCCGCCGTCCCCGCTCTGGTGGTGACGCTGGTGACCGCGCGGCGCCTCACCCAGATCCGGCACGGCGCGAGTGCGTTCGCCACCGCCCCGTTGACCCCCGCGCCGCCGGCCCTGCGTGCCGCGGCCGCTCACCCGCTCGTCGCGACGCCGCTGCAGGTGACCGGTCTGGCCGCCCTGGCCGGCGTACCGATCGCCGCCGGTGTGATCGAGCTGCCCGGAGCCGGGGTGGCCGGGATCGTGCTCACCGCGGTCGGCGTCGTGGTCCTGGTCCTGGGCATCAGGCACGCCATCCGGCACAGCCGGCTGAACGTCTCGGTGCTCGCCCCGATCGGCCGGGGCAGCCTCCGCGCCCTGCCGTCGATGCGCACGTCGACGCCGGCGGAGGCCTACACCGCACTGCCCGAGGAGCGTCACGTGGCGGTCACCGCCGCACCCGCGGGCCGCGCCGCCTGACACTGCCCTACTTGCGCTTGGCTTCCTGGACGTAGAGCAGCTCGAGGATCGAGCGGGCCGCCTCGAACCAGCGGTCCAGCCAGCCGGACTCCGGCATCGTGCCGCGGGCCGGGAGTTCCAGGAGCAGTCCGCGCAGCAGCGGGTGGTCCGCCATCGACTGGGAGCTGCTCGCGTCGACCCAGCCGTGCGAGGGGAAGACCGGCTCGGTGAGGCCCTGCAGGTCCAGGGACGGCAGCTTCGCCGCCCGGTCCAGGGCACTGGTCGGTTCGATGGGTGTCCGGGTGGGCAGGCCCGAGGACAGGCCGGCTCCGCTGTTGCCACGCGAGACGAGCTCGCCGTCGCCGTTCTCGGCGGCCAGCGCCGCGTCACGCCGGGTCTGCCTGTACGCGCTCACGCCACCGCTGAAACGGTCCTGCGCGGTCGAGGAACCGTTGCTGAGGTTGTCGGAACCAATCGTCATCTGCTCGCCTTGCCTCGCTCGTAATGATGGCCTGCCCGCACCGTCACGCGAGGGGGACGGTCAGCCGTACGGGCCGACGGCGGTTCGGGGCGCGCGGTCCGGTCCGCGCTTAGAGCGTTCAACGAGGCGATCCGCGCAGGGCGACGGTGCAAATGGGGCAAAATGCAACGACCGCCCCCACGCTCGCGGCGGGGGCGGCCCTCGGTGCCGTTCCTTACAGGTCGAACTCGCCGTCCTTGGCGCCCCCCACGAAGGCATCCCACTCGGCGGCGGTGAAGATCAGAGCGGGTCCGGCCGGGTTCTTGGAGTCCCGGACGGCAATGGCCTCGTCCACGAAGGCCACCTCCACACAGTTGTCACAGTTCGGGCCGCTGCGCGTGCTCTTGAACCACTGCGCACGGTTCAGATCGACCCGGAAACCCTTGGTCTCAACTTCCACAATGGCTCCTCTGCCAGCAAAACGATCATGTTTCTGGACTCCTCGGGAGAGAGGGCCGTCGCCCGGATGGTCTCGAAGATGGAGTTGTACTTACGAAGCTCATCGCTCTTCTCCAGAAACAGCCCGCCGGTCGCGTTCTCGGCGAACACCACATTGGGATCTTCGGCATCAGGGAAGTCGAGGATCGAAAATGTGCCGTCCATGCCGGCGTGGGCTCCTGCCGCGAACGGCAGGATCTGCAGAGTGACGTTCGGCAACAGGCTCATTTCGACCAATCGGAGCATTTGATCTCGCATGACCTCGTCGCCGCCGACGGGGCGACTCACCACCGCTTCATCGAGCACCACCTGAAGATCGATCGGATCGTCCTGAATCAATAACGCTTGGCGAGCCATCCGGACGCGTACCCGTTGCTCTATTTCTTGGTCGCTGTCACTCGGTCGGGCGGCACGGATCATCGCTATTGCGTACTTATCGGTCTGCAGCAAACCCGGCACGACCTGCTGTTCGTACGCCCTCACCGTCTTGGCGGCGGCCTCCATCCCGACAAAGGCGCCGGAGAGCACCGTGCTGAACGGATGCCACCATCCTTTTTGGCGGGCCTCGCGCGATATCTGAACCAATTCGTCCGATTCCACCCCGTCCACGCCGTAAATGTCCAACATGTCCTTTACGTCGCGCGGGGTGGCGCTCGTGTGGCCGGTCTCGATTCTGGACACCTTGGACGGTGAACAGCCGAGGCGCTCGGCCACCACGTCGATCGTCACGCCGGCGGCATCCCGGTATCTGCGGAGTTCAGCGCCGAGTCGGCGGCGGCGGATAGTGGGGCTGCGGCGCGGATTCACGCTCACCTCCGAGCTGCGTGGCATCGTGCGGCGAAGCGACAGCAGAAGTCCGCCGTACGGTGTTTGTCGGACTCAGTCTCTCTGTTGATCTCTTGATCCTTCAAGCGTCCACAGTGATCGTTAGGTCACTTTCGGCTGAACTGCAACTTGCATCGATTCCACTCGTGGTGCAATCTTTGCCTATGGCGCGCGTCACTCAGTGTTTTCACAAGATCGCCGAGAGACACCGCCGAGCCCGACGCACCACAGCAAAAGCGACACCCGAGTGTCCTTCGTGGACCTTTTGGGAGTCGCAATGCGTTACCGCACCGTTGTGATGATTGGCATCATCGCAACCTTGCAAACACGCACGAGCCGGGCACACTGGACCATCTGTGTTCACTATGCGGCAAAGTGATGTTTGCCCTCTGGGTTCAGGACAGGAGATGACGTGCTTCCTCGGTCCGGCGATGTCATACATGTGACGAAGGCGGCGAGTGTCCAATTCGCGGCGCCGATGCTTTTCCGGGTCATCCGGGTGCACGACTGGCCGACCTACGACGGCTGGATCTGGCTGGATGGCTACGAGCTCAACGGATCCGGTGACGCGGTCGAGCGCCGCTCGATCTTTGTGCAGGTCAACGGTCTGCGCCAGGTCGGCAAGGCACCGGACCCCCGGACCCGCAACGGCCGTCAGCCCGGGCTGACGACGGGCTCGATCCCGGCCCGCGCCATGCGCGCCAACCGCTGACCCGGCCGCTCACTCACCCTCGGGCTGCTCCCCGGGGTCCGTGGTCGCCGGTGTCTCCGTGGGTGTGGCCGGTGTGGTCGGCGCAGCCGCGATGATCAGTGCGACGACCGTGTCCGCCGGCACCTGCTGGCCCTCGGCCGGGTCGCTGTCGATCACGGTGCCGGCCGGGGATTCGCTGGTCACATAGCGCAGGCGATAACTCAGGCCCTTACGGTCGAGCGCACCCCGAGCCTCGTCGAGCGACAGGCCGCGCAGCGCCGGCACGGTCACATCCGTCGGCGACGGCGCCGGTGAACTCGTCGGCTCGGTGGTCGTCGGCGCCGTCGACGGCGGTGTGGTCGTGGGCTCGGTGGCCGCCGGTGGCGGCGCGGCCGGAGCGGTCACGGCCGGCGTGGTGTCCGTGGTGTCCCCGGAGGACTGTGCGATCAGGTAGATCCCCCAGCCCAGCAGGCCCAGCAGGATGAGACCCACGATGCCGACGACGATCGGCATCCACCACTTGCCCCGCGGCTCATCCGCCGGGACCGTGGCCCAGTCCGTCTCCTCGTCGCCGTACCCGGGGCGCTGCGGGCGTACGCCGGCACGACCGGACCACACCGGGTCGCCGTCGTCGGCCCAGTTGTCGGTGCTGCGATAGTCACTCAGCGTGCGCGTACCGTCATCGGTTGCGGGAGGGAGCACCGAGGTGGAGTCGTCGTCCGGGAAAGGGGCACGAGGCATCTGCTCGGTGCGGTCGCCGAACGTGTCCTCCTTTCGGGGACCATCGTTCGGGCGGTTTTCGCCCTCTTCGCCGAACGGAAAGTACTCGTTCGTCTCGTCCTGGCGGCGGGGTTCCCTGTCGTCGGACATCGCCGGTCCCTCTCCCCTCGTCCGCCTTCTGACGCCAACCTAACCAATCTTGAGGCATCACCTCATTGATTCGCAGGCATCGTCACCGACGGCTACAGTGCCCGGCATGGCCGACAAGGGCTGGACAGCGCAGGTGGCAGCCGCGGCCGGAGTGGCCGCGGGGACGGGCGCCGCCCAGCTCGGCCTGGGCTACGGACTGGGCGTGGTCGTGTGGCCCACGGTGGCGACCACGGACGACAGTGTGTGGCTGGGCAGCCTCGGCTGGGCGACCTGGATCGCCGCGAGCGCCACCGTCTTCGGCGCGGTGATCGCGGGGCGGCTCGGCCGTCAGGCCGGCGGTCCCTGGCGCTTCACCCTGGCGGCCTCGGCGGCGGTCGGCGCCCTGCTCACGGTCGCGCTCATCGCCCTCCCGGCCCGGGCAGCCGTACGCACGGACACGTTCTCCCCCCAGACGATCGCCGGCGGGTACGCGGTTGTCGGCGTGCTGCTGGGCTTGCTGATCGCCTACTGGGCAGTGGTGTCGAGGCCGGTCGCGGCCAACCTGATCGCCACCGCGGCCTGGCTCTGGTCCCTGGCCGTGGCCGCAGTCGTGGTCTCGATCTTCTGGCACCGCCCGTCCGCGACCTACCTGTCGAGCTGGCAGTTCGCCGCTCCCGACTCGCTCGACGACCGCTACGGCACCATCTACTGGCCGAGCACCCTGCTGACCCTGCTCGCCGCGTTTGTCATCGGCGTGATCGGCGCCCTGCCCGCCGTCCGCCGCGGTGACCTGGGCATCGGCGCCGCCGCCTCCGGAGCCGTCGGCCCCCTGCTGGTCGCGGGCGCCTTTTTTGTCCTGGCACCGCAGCTGACCGGCGCCCTGGGCCCCCTCGAATCGGCCTACCTGATCGCCCCCTACAGCGTCCTCACCGGCCTGGCCGGCTCCGCCTTGACCGTCGCGCTGGCCCAGCGCCGCGCCACCCGGCGCCCCTCGGCACCAGCCCGAAGCCCCCGAGCCATCAGCTCCACCCCAGAAAAGCGCGACGTCGCAGCGGTCCCGGCCCCCCGCCCCGCCCCCTCGAGCCGCCCCCCGCACTCCCCAAAAGCACCGAACACCCCCCAAGCGCCGAACACTGTGCAAGGGCCGAACACCGCGAAAACCGCGAACACCCAGCGGTCGTCGGCCTCACCGCAGACGCCGAGCAACCAGCAGCCGCAGGGATCCCCCCAGGCGGCGGGTGACTCTCAGGCGAGCGGGACCACGTCCGGCCGAGCGCGTCCCTCCCTGCTGGGCCGCCTTCGCCGAAGCAAAGCAGCCCATCCCGACCCGACCGACCGCCCGGCCGTGATCACCGGCCGAGCGAAGGCCCCCACCTCCGACGGTGACCAGACCACCGCCCCACGCCCCCGTGCAGCCGAGCAGGCCCCCACCGCCGGTAACGATGCGCGTCAGAGCCCAGCGGCAACACCACCGAGCGTGAGCCCGCCGACACCAACCCGCAGCAAGCCCACAGCCAAGCCCGCTGCCTCGGCCCGCCCGAGAGTGGCCTCAGTGGACGGCAGCGCCCGACCGACCGCCACCCCCACCCCAGGCAGGTCGGACAGCCGCTCAACGGTCGCCCCACCCCCGGCCGCCCCCCAGGTCGCAAAGATCAACCCGCCCCGATCGGATGAATCCCCCGCACCACGGAAATCCCCGAGCCCGCAGAAATCGGCCCCCAAACCGACGCCCGGCCGCGCGGATGCCGCCACTTCCGATAAACCGACCCCGTCACCCAAGACCCCCGCGAACCGCCCCAAGCAACCCGCAACCCCGACCACGCCGACAAAGGCCGCGCCAAAAACCGCAACTGAGGCGCCCACGTCAGGCACGCAAGCCTCCCCGTCTCCAGTGTGGGTAGAGGACACGGCTGAACTCCCAGCCCAAAAGCCCCAAAAAAGAAGCCCCCGCCGCCCCACCACCGACGACCCCGCAACCTAAATCCCCCAAGCCCCACCCCCAAAAACCTCACTCCCCAGGCCAAAGATGAACAGGACAGTTCAAAGCCTGAAGAGAGCGATATCGAAGCAACATCGCATGCAAAGCCGCATCCCGCGAAAGCCCCCGCCCCTCCCCCCGCCGAACAGCCCCGACCTGCCACCAAGCCCCATTCCGCCCACTGCCACACCGCCCCTCGATCACCCCGAGCAGCCGGTCCCGCAGCCCCGGATCAACCCCGAACCGATCGAGCCCCGCGTACGCCTTGGGCAGCAGCACGTCCAGCACGAGCCGTGTCACCGGAACGGTTCCGAGCCCTGGCCACGCGAGTGACGCTTCGATCCCGCGCCGTGCAGCAGCGTGGAAGTTGTCCTCCGCGTCCGTGAACGGCAGCGTCTCCCAGATCGGCCGGTCCTCTTCGGCGAGCTCCCGGATCATGCCGAAGTAGAACGCCGCGTTGGCGAGCATGTCGACGACGGTCGGCCCCGCCGGCAGCACCCGGTTTTCCACTCGCAGATGCGGCAGCCCGTTCATCACGTCGTAGACGGGGCGGTTCCAGCGGTAGACCGTGCCGTTGTGCAGCCGCAGCTCGCCCAGCCGCGGCACCCCACCGGCTTCGAGCACCGCGAGCGGGTCTTCGTCGTCGATGATCGGGAGCAGTGGCGGGAAGTACCGCGCGTTCTCCTCGAACAGGTCGGTCACCGAGGTGATCCAGCGTTCCCCGAACCACACCCTCGGGCGTACGCCCTGGGCTTTGAGCTCGTCCGTACGGGTGTCCGTGGCCTGCTCGAACAGCGCGATCCGCGTCTCGGCCCACAGCTCACGGCCGTGGAGGTACGGGGAGTTCGCCCCGATCGCCACCTGAACGCCGGCCACGGCCTGTGACGCGTTCCAGTACGCGGCGAACCGGTCCGGCGGCACCTGCAGGTGGCACTGCACGCTGGTGCACGCCGCCTCGGGCGCGATCGAGTCGTTGGTCGTCTGCAGCCGTTCGACGCCGTTGATGTCGACGCTGAACTGTTCGCCGCGGGCGCCGACGATTTGGTCGTTGAGGGCTCGGTACCGCTCGTTCGCGGAGAGGTTGGCCAGGACCAGGTGCGCCGGTCGCAGGGTGGGGAGGCTGCCGATCAGCACGATGGTGCTGTCCGATTTTTTCGCGCGGTCCTCGACCCGGGCGAGGCTGTCGAGGATGTCGTCCTCGTAGTCGGCGAACCCGTTTCCGCTGATCAGCCTGGGCCGGGCGTTCAGTTCGAGGTTGAACTGGCCGAGTTCGGGCTGGAAGGTCGGGTCGGCCAGGTTGGCCAGGATCTCGGCGTTCCGCATGGCCGGTTCGGCGTCCGCGTCCATCAGGTTGAGTTCGATCTCGAGCCCGGTCGTGGGGCTGTCGGCGTCGAAGGCGGAGTTGCCGAGCATCGAGGAGAGCACCTCGAGGCAGCGACGCACCTTGTGCCGATAGTGGACCCGATCGTCCTGAGCGATGACGACCCCTGAGAGGTCCTTACCCATCGTTCCTCCTGGCACGTTCGCGTGACGCTCTCACGTTATGTGGGCCCGATAACCGTGGCCAGGGACGAAACGGACACAGATTGCGCTCGGTGAGCAAGTGGCGGCGCAGGGTCTACCTTCGCACTCCCCCGTCGATGCCGCCAGCAGAGGAGCGGACACAGCGAGAGCGCCGCCCGAACGGACGGCGCTCTCGCTGAAAGGTGGAGGTCAGGCCTGGCGGATGGCCTCGCCCTCGATCTCGATCTTGACCTTCTTGCCGATCATGACGCCGCCGGACTCGAGGGCCATGTTGTAGGTCAGGCCCCAGTCCTCACGGTCGATCTCGGTGGTGGCGCTGAAACCGAAGACGGCCTGCCCGTACGGGCTGGTGGTCGCACCTTCGAACTCGACGACCAGCTCGACCGGCTTGGTGACGTCCTTGATGGTCAGCTCGCCGTCGAGGACGAACTCGGCGCCCGCGTGGGACTTGATGCCCGTGCTGCGGAACGTCATGACCGGGTACTTCTCGGCCTCGAAGAAGTCGCCCGTGCGCAGGTGGTTGTCACGGTCGACGGTGCCGGTCTGCACGCTGGCGGTGGTGATCGTCGCGGTGACGGAGGACTGCAGCGGGTCCTCGGCGATGATGATGGTGGCGTCGGCCTCGGAGAAGTTGCCGCGCACCTTGCTCACCATGAGGTGACGCACCACGAAGCCGACCCGCTTGTGCGCGGCGTCCAGCTGGTAGGTGCCGGCGGCGGGGATCTGGAGACCCTCGAACTCGCGAGTGCTGACGACGGAGTCGGTCATGACACGTTCCTTTCACGGGGCAGAGCCAAAGTTGTTGTCTGACGGAGCAACTATATGCCAAGCAATATTCCTCGTGTCAAGGGATCGCTGATAAGCTCGGCGGGTGGGTACCAACTTTGACGACTCCCGCCTGACCGCCATCGGCCTGTTCGCCGAGGCGTTCGCGGGGCTGACCAACCGTTTCGCCGCCCAGTTCGACGAGCACCGGGTGTCCCCGGTCGAGTTCGAGGTGCTGATGCGCCTCGCCCGCTCGCCGAAGAACCGTCTGCGGATGACCGACCTCGCCGGGCAGACCTCGCTGTCCACCAGCGGTGTGACCAGGGTGGTCGACCGCATGGACCGCGGCGGCCTGATCCGCCGCGAGGCCTGTCCGAGCGACCGCCGCAGCTCGTACGCCGTGATCACCGATGCCGGGCTCGCGCGGCTCGAGGAGATCCTGCCCGGCCATCTGGCCCTGGTGCAGCAGTGGTTCATCGGCCAGCTCGAGCCCGCCCAGCTCTCCCAGATGATGGATTCGCTGCGCACCATCCGGGACGCCGTGAATCCCTGCGCGACCGCGGGCAGCGTCAGCGACGGCGTTACCGAGACGGCCGCGTAGCCCTCTGTATCGATGGGTCGGCACCGGCGGGGATCAACCGGCAGAACTACCGGCAGAACCGCCGCTCGCCCGGGTCGAAACCCGCCTATCTGCACAAATCGGCAGCTACGCCCCGCTAGGGTGATCTCCGCAAGGGGGACGCGGCGCGGCCGAGGCCGAGGCGGGGCAAACGGGGGTGCCTTCGTTCTCGCCGCGTTACCGGGGCGTTGTGACGACCGGCGTGTGGGGGGCCACATGAAGCGCCGGTCGTCCACGCCCCGACAGGCCGGCTCACTCCTCCGCCTCGATCTCGCGGGTCACGTCGGCGCCGAGCAGCGTCCGCTCGCGGGGCAGCAGCGTGATTCCTCCGCTTCGGCACAGCTCGCGCAGACGAGCGACCGCTTCCCGCCGGCGTTCCTGATCCGGGGTGCTGCGCACGAGCCCGACGAGCGCCTCCACCGTGTCGCGCGGATCGTGCCCACCGTCGTAGGCCTCGGCAGCCGCCGCGAAGCACTCCGCCGCGCGTTTTTCTTCGCCCCGCCACAGCGACACCGCTGCTTCGACGATGGCCGCCGGCCCGTCGCCGTGACCCGACATCCCGGCCGGCCCGTCGGCGTGGCCCATCGTTCCGGCCGGTCGCAGCTCGGCCAGCACCGCCGCCGCCTCCTCCAGCCGCCCGCCGTCGGCCAGGGCGAGCCCGACCGTTGCCAGCACCCGGCGCCGGTGCCCCGGGTCGCCGACCTCCTCGAGCTCGACGATGGCGTCGCGACCCAGACGTGCGGCCTCGTCAAAACGGCCGTCGAGGCGTTCCACCTCGGCGAGGTTCGCCACCGCGACGGCCCGTAACCGGTGCTCACCGCACCGGCTGGCCAGCCGGTCGACCTGGGCGAGCCGCACCCGGGCGGCGGCGAGATCCCCCTGGCGGATCTCGTGCCAGGTCAGGTTGTTCTCGGCCACGGCCATGTCACGGATCCGGCCGCTGGTGCGGGCCAGCTCGAGCGCGGCGGCGCCATGCTGCCGCGCCCGGTCGTAACCGCGGTTGGTCATCCACAGCGCGGCCAGCTGGGTGTGCGCGGTGAGCTGCCCGGACACCTCGTCGAGCTTCTCAAAATCGGCCAGGGCCGCCTCGGCCGAGCCGATCTCCTCGGCGCCGGATCCGTGCTCCAGCGCCAGCTGGGCCAGACCGACCTTGGCCCAAGCGCGTACGCCCGGATCCGCGTCAGCCGTCCGCGGGTCGGCCAGCAGCCGCCGCAACCACTGCCGACCGGTGACGTCCCGCCCGCGGAACCGCCACCACCGCGGCAGAGCAGCGGCGATACGCAGGGCAGTGTGCGGCTCCTCGCGGGCGGCAAAAGTCAGCGCGGCACCGAGGTCACCGGCGACGTCGTCGAGCCGCGCAGCAGCCTCGGCCAGATGTGCGCCTTTCAACTCGGGCGCTGTCCCCTGGGCCAGGTCGGCCATGACCTCGGCGTGCCGGCGACGCGCGGCCTGCAGGTCACCACCGGCGGCGGCACGTTCGAGTGCGTAGTCGCCGACCACGTCGAGCAGGCGGAAGCGGAACGCCCGCGCGCCCCGGGCGCTGAGCAGGCCCAGCTCCAGCAGGCGGTCCAGCAGGTGAACCGCGTCGGTCGACAGCCCGTCGCCGATGACCGCCTCCGCGAGGTCCAGCGACCAGCGGTTCCGGAAGGTGGCGAGCCGGTGCAGGGCACGCTGCTCGTCGACCGGCAGCAGGCGGTAGCTGGCGGCGACCGCGTCGCGCACCGAGACGACACCTCCCGGGGCGGGGCGGCCGGAGAGGTCGAGGACGCGGTCGCCGTACCGGTCGAGGATCTCGGCGACGGTGAGCACGCGCCCGCGGGCTGCGGCCAGCTCCAGGGCGATGGGCAGGCCACCGAGCCGGCGGACCAGTGCGGACAACGGTGCCACCTCGTCGGGTTCGACGGGCGTATCGCGTACGCGGGCCAGGCGGTCGAGAAAGAGGGCGACGGCCGGGTAACCGGCAACGTCCGCGAGGGTCGGACCCGCCTCGGCGGGCGGCGCGACCAGCGGCGCGACCGGCCATACCCGCTCGGTGGGCAGGCCGACCGGGTGCCGGCCGGTCGCCAGGAAACGCAGGGTCGGGTGCTGACCGAGCAGGCGGCTCAGGGCCTCGGCCACCGCCTCGGAGGCGCGTTCGACCGCGTCGAGCAGCAGCAACGCGGAACGACCGGCAAACCGCGGTGCCAGATCGTCCGGGCGGCCGACCCCGAACACGGCGGCCACACCGCCGAGCACCTCACCGGCGGTCGAGCCGTCGGTGACCACGATCCCCGCCACACCACCCGGGTACGCCGGAGCAACACGATGCGCCACAGTCAGGGCGAGGCTGGTCTTACCCACACCGGCGAGACCCACGAGTGTGATGCCGCGCGGACCGTCGTCGCGCGGCTGCGAGAGCCGGGCGTGCAGCTCGGCGACGTCCCCGTCACGGCCGATCAGGTCGCCGGCGGGAGGCAGGCGCACGTAGCGTGCCGGGGCAGCGATCCCGGACTGCTGCCCGCGTGCCGCGGCGAGGAACGCCAGCCGATCGGCCCCGGCCAGCCCCAGCGCGGCGGCGAGCAACTCGACCGTGGTGCGCTGCGGGCGGGAGGCGCGGCCGCGCTCGAGGTCACGGACCGTGCGGACACCGACCCCGGCGCGGGCGGCCAGCTCGTCCTGCGTGAGCTTCGCCCGCAGCCGGTAGCTGCGCAGCACGGCGTCGAATCCCGGACCATCGTGGTCCGCCCCGTGATCGGACGTCATGACTTGAACCTAGGCACCTGTGTCGATGGATGCCGAGCTCAACCGGCTGATTGTCGAGTAACCGACGCTTGGGCCGTCGGATTTGCCGCAGAAACCGACCCCGAGTCCAAGATCTACAGGCCGAGGCCCCGAGCGATGATCATTCGCTGCACTTCGGACGTACCCTCGCCGATCTCCAGAATCTTGGCGTCACGGTAGAAGCGGCCCACAGCCGACTCGTTCATGAAGCCGTAGCCACCGTGCACCTGCGTCGCGAAGCGGGCGTTGTCCATGGCCGCCTCGCTCGCGTAGAGCTTGGCCAGAGCGGCCTGGTGCTTGAAGTCCTCGCCGGCGAGCATCCGCGCCGCGGCGTCGTAGTAGGCGACCCGGGCCGTGTGCGCCCGCATCTCCATGTCGGCGATCATGAACTGGACGGCCTGGTAGTTGCCGATCGGCTGCCCGAACGCCACCCGGTCCTTGGCGTACTTGACCGACTCGTCGACACATCCCTGCGCCAGGCCGACGGAGAGCGCCGCGATGGCGATCCGGCCCTCGTCGAGGATCCGGAGGAACTGCGCAAAACCGCGGCCACGCTCACCGAGCAGGTTGGCCGCCGGCACACGGACGTCGTCGAAGGCCAGCTCATGGGTGTCGGACGCGCACCAGCCGACCTTGGAGTATCCCGGTGCGACAGTGAAGCCCGGGGTGCCGGACGGGACGATGATGGTCGACAGCTCCTTGCTGCCGTCGTCCTTCACACCCGTCACCGCCATGACCGTGACCAGGCACGTGATGTCCGTACCGGAGTTGGTGATGAACGCCTTCGAGCCGTTGATGACCCACTCGTTCGTCGTCTCGTCCAGGACAGCGCGGGTGGTGGTGGCACCGGCGTCCGACCCCGTGCCCGGCTCGGTCAGGCCGAAGGCTGCGAGGGCATCACCGCTGGTCAGCCTGGGTAGCCACTCGGCTTTTTGTGCGGGCGTACCGAATCGGTAGATCGGCATGGCACCCAGCGAGACGCCCGCCTCGAGGGTGATCGCCACGCTGCTGTCGATGCGGGCGAGCTCCTCCAGCGCCAGGCAGAGCGTGAAGTAGTCGCCACCCATCCCGCCGTGCTCCTCCGCGAACGGCAGCCCGAACAGCCCCATCTTGCCCATCTGCCGGACCAGGTCGTACGGGAAGGTCTTGCGCTCGTAGTGATCCGCGATCACCGGCGCGACCTGCTCGCGGGCGAACTCCCGCACGCTGGCGACAAGCGCCTCCTGCTCCTCGCCGAGCCGGAAGTCGACCATGGTGGGGTCCTCTCTAGACCGGTGTGACGCCGTGGCGGCGCCGGGAGAAGCCGCGGTCCTTGCCGCGGGCGGCCGCAAAACGGCGGATGAGCTCGCTGCGCAGGTCGGCCGGCTCGATGATCGTGTCGATCACCAGCTCGCCGGCCAGGCGCATGATGTCGATGTCGCGCTCGTACTCGGCGCGGCGCTCGGCCACGAAGGCCTCACGCTCGTCCTCGGGCAGAGCAGCGATCTTGTTGGCGTAGACGGCATTCACGGCCGCTTCGGCGCCCATCACCGCGATCTTGGCGGTGGGCAGGGCGATCGTCGCCTCGGGGTCGAAGCCGGGACCGGCCATCGCGTACAGGCCGGCGCCGTAGGCCTTGCGGACCACCACGCAGATCTTCGGGACGGTGGCCTCGGAGACCGCACTGATCATCTTGGCGCCGTGCCGGATGATGCCCTGTTTCTCGACAGCGCTGCCGACCATGAAGCCGGGCACGTCGGACAGGAAGATCAGCGGGACGTTGAACGCGTCGCAGAGCTGCACGAACCGGCTCGCCTTGTCGGCCGAGTCGACGAAGAGCACGCCGCCCTTGAACATCGAGTTGTTGCCGACAACACCGACGACCTCGCCGTCGAGCCGGGCAAAACCGACCGTCAGCTCCCGCGCCCACAGCGCATGGATCTCGAAGAACGAGCCCTCGTCGACGATGCCCTTCACGTACCGGCGCATGTCGAAAGCCTGCCGCTCGCTGACCGGGACCAGAGCAGCAAGATCCACTTTGGCCGGTTCGGCCGCGTCGGCGGCCGGCGGTCGCTGCTCGAAGTTCGACGGCAGGTAGGAGAGGTAGGAGCGGACGACGTCGAGGGCGTCCTGCTCGGTCTTGCAGAGGAAGTGCCCGACGCCGGACTCCGCGCAGTGCACGCGCGCGCCACCCATCGCCTCGAGGGTCGTCTTCTCCCCCGTGACCATCTCGACCATGCGGTCGGAGCCGAGATACATGCTCGCGTTGCCCTCGACCATCGCGACGACGTCGCAGAAGGCGGGGATGTAGGCGCCGCCGGCCGCGGACGGCCCGAAGAGGGCACAGACCTGCGGGATCGAGCCCGAGGCGCGCACCTGGGTGTGGAAGATCTTGCCGGCGCCGCGCGGCCCGGGGAACAGGTCGACCTGGTCGGTGATCCGCGCGCCCGCGGAATCCACCAGATAAACCATCGGTACGCCCGTCGCATAGGCCCGCTCGATGATGCGGATGATCTTCTCGACCGTGCGGGCGCCCCAGGACCCGGCCTTGACGGTCGAGTCGTTCGCCATCACGCACACGTCGCGACCGTCGATGAGGGCATTTCCGGTGATCACACCGTCTGCGGGCAGTCCGTCGGCCAGGCTGTTGGCAAAGAGGCCGTCCTCGACGAACGTCCCGTCGTCGACGAGCAGGCTGATGCGCTCGCGGGCGAAGAGCTTGCCCTTCGCGGCATTCGCGGCGTGGTAGCGCTCGGCACCGCCGGCCACCGCCCGCTTCCGTGCCTGCGCGAGCGCCTCTGAGTCGAATGCCACCTGGCCCCCTTCGTTCCGCCCTGAACGATCGTTAGGCTAGCGCATTCCGCTGACCGGGGCCAGAGACGCCGGAACGGGAGCCCCCGCGTGAGCGAGGACTCCCGTCCGTGTGGTGCTACCGGCGCTGTGGAGGAGCGCCGGTTTACTGCCCGACGCCCAGGGGCGTCGCTCGGGTCACGCCCGGGACCGGCGTGACCCGGGCCTCGACGGATCAGCTCACTACTTGGTGAGGGTGTCCATCACGTTCAGGCCACCGACGTTCAGGCCACCCGCGTTGCTGAGGTTCTGGGTGAGACCGTCGATGCCGGCCGCCTCGGTGGTGGCCTTCTTGCCGTGGGCCTTGCGGGGCGCGTCGCCGTACTTGTCGCCGTTGTCGGCAGCGTTGCCGTCGCCGTAGCCGTCGCCCTTGTTGCCGCCGTCACCGTCGACGTCGTTGTCGTCGCCGTAGCCCTTGTCGTCACCGTCGCCGGCGTAGTCACCGTCGCCGTTGTCGCCACCGTTGTTGTGACCGCCGTGGCCACCGTTGTTGTGACCACCGTGGCCACCGTTGCCCTTGTTGCCGCCGTCGCCGTCAACGTCGTTGCCGCAGGCGGCAGCGCTGTTGGCGAGACCCAGGACGGCGAGCGAGTTGCCGCACACGTTGACCGGGATGCTGATCGGCGCCGCGAGCTGCGTGCCGTTCAGGATGCCGACGTTGCGCGACGAGTCCTGGGAGAAGCCACCCGGCTTGCCGGACTCGTTCTTGGCGACGGCGGCCGAGTTGGCCTCACCGGCGACACCGATCGAGTTGCCGGCGATGTTCAGCGGCGCGGAGATCGGGGCGTAGACCTGGGTGCCGTTGGCGATCCCGTAGTTGCTGCTCGAGTCCTGGGAGACGGACTCGGTGCGGTGGCCGCCACCGTTGACACAAGCGGCCTGCGACTGGGCCAGGCCCAGGATGCTGAGCGCGTTGCCGCACAGGTTGATCGGGACGTCGATCGGCGCGTAGACCTGCGCGCCGTTCAGAACGCCGTAGTTGCCCGACGTGTCCTGGTCGGCGCCGCGGCGACGCTCGGTGACCTTGCCGCTCTCGACGTGGTTGACACCGGCGCCGGAAGCGTTGGCCAGGCCCAGGATCGCGGCCGAGTTGCCGACCACGTTCACCGGCACGGAGACCGGCAGGTACGCCTGGGTCCCGTTCAGGACGCCGAAGTTGCCGTACGAGTTCTGGGAGACGTTCTTGCCACCGCGGTGACGACGGTCGCCCTTGTTGCCCTTGTTGCCCTTGTTCTGCTGGCCGCTCTCGACCCAGTTGATGCCCTGGCCCGCCGAGTTGGCCTCGCCGGCCACGCCGATCGAGTTGCCGACGACGTTCAGCGGCACGGCGATCGGTGCGAACACCTGCGTGCCGTTGAGGATGCCGACGTTCTGCGACGAGTCCTGGGAGACGTCGGCCTGCGCGGCACCGGGGGCGAACAGGAGGGCACCAGCGGCCAGGACACCGACGCTGAGAGTCTTACGAACCCAAGTCTTCATGGAAAAAAGAAGCCTTTCAGAATTGTCAGAGAATGGTGAGACGCGTATTCAATTGATCGGTGCATTCGGGCGCAGCGGTGCCCTGGCGTTAATTCGACTGCCCTGACTCCGCTTGTCGACGCGCGCCCCTTGCTCATGGCGCCTTCGGTGCGGTGACGTGCTGACCCTGGGCCGCGAGATGATTCGCCGCTTGTTCGCAAGCGGTTCGGGAATCGGGCCCGTGGTGCGGGCGCACCGACCCGCCGGTGATCAGCGGATCCGTGGTGCGCCGGCCGGTGCCGGCACTAGTCAGGTGAGACGGTCGGTGCCTCGGCGTCGTGCCGCCGGACCTCGACATCTGTCGCGATGGGCAACCGGTGGAACGCCACCGTGCTGTCCGCGACCTTGGCCGGAAGGAAGGCTGCAGAGCCACCATCCGTCGCAGTTCCCGGCCCGGAAGCCGGGACGCCGTTCGCTGCCCCGAGGTGTACCCGCAGAGGCGCGGGTGCGTCACCGCCGGGTGTGTCGCTGACCATCACCGGCTCGGCCTCCACAACGGCTGCCCGATGCCTGTCGGCGGCAAGTGAATGCTGCCGGGTGACGGTCTTTCCCACCGTGTTCCGCCGGTCGAGCACAGGCTCGGCCGCCGGGAGCTCCTCGTCCCTGACCACTGCACTGCTGACCTGGTCAGCAACGGTCTCGTCGGCAACCGCCGCCCGGGTGTCGTCCACCTGCGCCACGGCTTGCTTCGCCGGCTCCTCCGGAGCTGCCACGTCGTCCACCAGGACCTCGTCCTGTGGCAGTTCGGTGACCGGGGCGAGCTTGCGGGTGTCCACCGCTTCGCCGGCAGGGCGAAGTGGAGCGGTCAACTCCCTGACAACGCCGTCGACCCCGCCCAGGGCGGAATCCGCGTCGCTCTTGCTGTGTGTGACCTTGCTGTGTGTGGCCTCGTGCAGCGTTCCCACAACCATGTTCGGGAGCGCCACCGCGGACCCGAGACCTCGGTGGCCGGGGTCCAGCGGCGTGGTGGCCGCCTTCAGGACCCGGTTGACCACCGGCCCGCTGCGGTCGTCGCCGTGCACCACCGAACCGATGAGCGACGAACCGAGGGAAAGTCCCTCGCCCGCCGGATCACGGTCCGCGGCGTGCGCGGCAGCGCCGGTGAGCAGCCAGGCCGCGCCGGCCAGACCGCCGATGACCAGTGTCCGCAGGGCCCACCGGGAACCGGTGCGTCCTGGGCGGTGCTCGCGGCGCCGCTCCGCCCCCTGGCTGTGGGGCGGCATGAGCGCGGAGACACCGGCGGACGGAACGGACGAAGGAAGGAACGCCGTGCGCTGAAAACGCTCGACCCCCGACCCTGTCATTGGTCCCGCCCCTCGCCGTCGACTCGTGACCGGCGACCGACTGCCCGTCGAAAGAACGAGGCGATATCGGCCACTCGGTATTGGTAACGAAGCGACACAGCCGGGGTCACGCGGACATTCAGGAAAAAAGATCGCACCGAACACCCGCGAATCCGATCAGGAAAGCGGAGACCAATCAGACCAATCTGGTACGCGGTCCGGCCCGAAGAACACCCGACGGGAGTGTGCGCCCGAGCAGCCCTTCGGCCAGCTCGGCGACAGCAATGAGCTTCTCCAGGTCGATTCCCGTGCTGATGCCCATGTCCTCGAGCATGTGCACGACCTCTTCCGTCGCGATGTTGCCGGAGGCCCCCGGGGCGTACGGGCAGCCGCCGATTCCGCCCACGCTCGCGTCGAACTCCGTCACACCCAGCTCCAGCGCCGTCAGGACGTTCGCCAGCCCCGTACCCCTGGTGTTGTGGAAGTGGAGCAGGTCCGGGCGTACCCCGGAAAGAAGATCACGCACCCGGCGGGGAGTCGCCATGCCGGTGGTGTCACCGAACGCGATGCGGTCGGCGCCGTCGGCGCGGACCCGCTCCACGATGGAGGCCACCCGCTTCGGGTCGATGTCACCCTCGAAGGGGCAGCCGAAACTCGTCGCGACGATCACCTCGAGGGTGGCGCCGGCGGCATGGATCAGCGGGATCAGACCGGTGATGTCATCGAGCGACTCGTCGGTCGAGCGGTTGAGATTGCGGCGGTTGTGGGTGTCACTCGCCGACACCACCACCTCGATCTCCCGGAAGCCCGCCCGGATCGCCCGCTCGGCGCCACGGGTGTTGGGGATCAGCGCGGAATAACGGACGTCGGGGTTGTGCCAGGACCGCGCCCAGACCTCGTCCGCGTCCGCCATCTGCGGAATCGCCTTCGGATGGACGAACGACACGGCCTCGATCCGCTGGACTCCGGTACGGGAGAGCGCGTCGATCAACCGGACCTTGTGGTCGGTCGCGATCGGCTCCTCGTTCTGCAGGCCGTCCCGGGGGGCGACCTCGCGGATCGAGACGGTGTCCGTCATGTCATCACGCCTTCGGCTTCTTGGGCTTCTCTCGCATGCGTCCGACGATGCCGGTGTCGTAGTCACCGGACAGGAACTCGGCGTTCTCCAGCAACTCGGTGAAGAACGGCAGATTGTTCTTGGGGCCGACGATCTCAAAACCGGCCACCGCCGTACGCGCCCGCGCGATCGCCTCCGCCCGGTCCGCACCCGTGATGATCAACTTCGCCATCAGCGAGTCGTAGAACGGCGTGACGGTCGTGTCCGGGGCGTACCCGGAGTCGACCCGGACGCCCTCACCCCTCGGCTCGACCCAGGTCGTCACCACCCCGGGACCCGGCATGAATCGCTTCGGATCCTCGGCATTGATCCGCAGCTCGATCGCGTGCCCGGTGGTCGGGTGGATCGTGGCGGGATCAAACGTCGGCGCCTCGCCGGACGCGATCCGCAGCTGCTCCTCGACCAGATCGATCCCGTGGATCAGCTCGGTGATCGGATGCTCGACCTGCAACCGGGTGTTCATCTCCAGGAAGAAGAACTCGCCGGTCGCCGGATCCAGCAGACACTCGACGGTGCCCGCGTTGCGGTAGCCGACCGCCTCACCGGCCTTGACCGCCGCCGCCAGGAAACGTTCCCGCAGCTCAGGGCCCACGGCCGGTGACGGCGCCTCCTCGACCAGCTTCTGGTTGCGGCGCTGCACCGAGCACTCCCGCTCGCTCAATGCGATCACCCGGCCGTCGGCCAGACCGAGGATCTGCACCTCGACGTGGCGCACCCGCGGGAAGTACCGCTCGATCAGCACCGAACCGTCACCGAACATCCGCTCGGCGAACGCGCGGACCTTGTCGTACTCGGCGCGCAGCCCGTCCTCGTCGTCCGCCACGGCCATGCCCATGCCACCACCACCGGCGGCGGCCTTGACCATCACCGGATAACCGATGGTCGCGGCAGCCTCGATCGCCGCCTCGACCGTCGCCGCCGGGTCGTGCGTGCCGGGCGCGACCGGCACGCCGGCCTCCGCCATCAGATTCCGAGCATTGATCTTGTCGCCCATCGCCGTGATCGCCTCGGCGGCGGGTCCGACCCACACCAGCCCGGCAGCCTCGACGGTACGGGCGAAGTCGGCGTTCTCGCTCAGGAAGCCGTACCCGGGGTGAATGGCCTGCGCACCGCTCGACTTCGCGGCGTCGAGGATCGCCTCGGTGTTGCGGTAGCTCAGCGCCGGGTTCGCCGGGCCCACACAGACCGCTTCGTCGGCCTCGGCCACGAACGGCAGGCCGGCATCGGCCTCGGAGTACACCGCGATCGACCGGATCCCGAGCCGCTTGGCGGTCCGGATGATCCGGCGGGCGATCTCGCCCCGGTTGGCGATGAGCAGCGACTCGATCATTTCGACCTTCCCACTCGTACTGCCTGCACTTCGAGGTTCAGCGGCCGCGTTCCGGGGTCGGCGGTCGCGTTCCCGGGTTCAGCGGCTGCGCTTCGGGGTCCGGCGCAGCTTTCCGGGGTCCTTGCTCTGGAGTTCGGTGCCGCTTTCCGGGAGTTCGGCGGCTGCGCTCTGGAGTTCGGCGGGTTTGTTTCGGAGGGTCAGCGGCCGATGAGGGCGTGGACCGTGGCCTCGCGGAGCAGGACTGCCCGGCGGCGGCGGTCGACCTCGCCGCCCAGGAAGGGCGTCGAGTTCATGAGGCCGAACGCGGAGTGCGCCAGGACGCGGGCCTCGCCCGCCTCGAGCTCGGGGCGCAGCATGGCCAGCACGCCCACCCACTCCTCCACGTACAGACGCTGCAGTCGGCGGATCTGCCTCTTCGGCTCCTCGGGCAGCCGGTCGAGCTCGTGCAGGTGCAGGGCGATGACCGCGGGGTTGGCCAGCGCAAACTCGACGTGGAACTCGATCAGGTCGGTCAGCGCGGCCTGCGCGTCGTCGGGGTGGCGTTCCACGCGCTCCTTGCCACCGTGCAGCAGGCCCTCGCTGACGGGGATGAGCGCGGCCACGAGCATGGCCTCTTTACCGGCGAAGTGGTGATAGAGCGCCGGTCCGGTCACACCGGCGGCGGAGCCGATGTCGTCCATCGACACACCGTGATAGCCGCGGGCGGCGAAGAGGCCGACCGCGATCTCGAGGATCTCGTCCCGGCGCGAGCGCCGACGGGGGGCCGGCGGGCCCGGACGCTGCTGCTGATCTACCGTCACCTCGTCACTCTAACCCGCTGTCAAGCCCGCGCCTTAACGGGCGTTCAGTCGATTACTCCTCCTCCACACCTTCTGTCCTTCGCAGCCTCGCTGCCTGCTCATCCGCGCCCCGAGCCTCCAGCGCCTCGGCCAGCACACGGGCCGTGACCTGACGCGACGGCGCGTCCTGAGCCATCTCGCCGAGCACGGGCCACAGCAGGTCCTCGGCCTCCTGCGGGCGGTCGGACCGCAGCAGCGCCTCCCCGAGCATCGCCGAGACCTGCTCGGCCTCACTCCGGGCACCGATCGTCCGCAGTCGCTCCGGCATACCGGTGACATACGGCACAGCCTCGGCGGCTCGCCCGCGCGCCAGCAGCAACCGGCTCATCTCGAACCCGAGCATCGCCCGCTCCCAGACAGCGTCCGGCTGCTGAGCAGCCTCGGCCGTCATGCCGGCGTGCTTACGGTCGGCCTGCTGAAAGGTCTCCTCGGCAGCGGGCACATCATCGGCCCAGTGCAGCGCCATCACCCGCCGCCGCAGCAGCCGCAGCTCGCCCACCGGATCTCCCGCAACCCGCAGATCTTCGGCGCCGGCACCGAACCACTCGGCCGCCACGGCATCACGGTCCAGCCGGAAGAGCAGGTCACCGCCGTTTTCCCGGATCTGCCCCCGACCGGCCGGGTTGTCACCCAGCCGCTCGACCAACGTCTCGTAGAACGCCAGCGAACCGGTGTTGTCACCGAGCTCCCGATAGAGACCGGCCAGCAGGAACCGCGTGTTGTCGGCAGCCTCGTCGTGCCCGAGACGTTCCAGACCGGCGAGGGCCTCCTCACCGACCTCGGCGGCCTCCACGATCCGGCCCGCCTGCCGGTAGGCGTCCGCCAGCTCCTGCCGGACAAAGGCACCACCCTCGTCGAGATCTTGCTCGGCGCAGAGCGCGACGGCCTCGACCAGGTCATCGACGGCTTCCTCGAACCGTTCCAGGTGAACCAGTGCACGGCCACGACCGAGCCGGGCAGTCAGCGCACTTTCGGGATTTCCGGCCGCCAGCACCTCCCCGAACGCGGCCACCGCCGCTTCCGCATCCTGGGTGAGCTGCCCGAACAGCACCGACGCGTCGGCCAGCCGTTCAGCCGAGCCGTGCTCCAGGAAGTAGGCGCGGGCCTCGGTCGCCGCTTCGAGAGCCTCCTCGTTACGACCGGCCGCCGCCCTGTTCGACGCCCGCCGCGCCAGATAGAACGCCATGAGCCGGGCATCACCCGTCTCGACCGCAGCCTGCTCCGCCTTGTCGTGCGCCTCGTTGGCCTCCTCGGGCCGATCCTCGACGAGGTTGATCAGTGAAAGCCGTGACCAGGCGGCCGCCCGCTTCCGAGCATCACCGTGTTCCTGCTGGTACGCGGTGTCCGGCTCGACCAGTTTCCGGCCCTCCTCGGGCCGACCGGCCAACGCCATCGACACCCCGAGCCGCCCCCGCGCCACCGAGGCGTCGATCTCACTGCCGGCCGCGATGAACAGGTCGATCGCCCGCCGCCAGGCCGCGGCCGTGCCCTCCTGATCGTCAGCCCGCCACAGCTGCCCGCCGAGCAGCATCGCCCGCCGAGCCTGCCGAATGGCCTCGACCGTCCCCAAGCCCTCGAGGTCCGCAGCGGGCGGGGTGGGGGTGCCGAAGCGGGCGTCGTAGATGGCGAGGATTGCGTCCGTTGCGTCTTCGCGGTCGGCGTTCTCGTGCTCTTCGGCGAGGTCGAGGAGGGTGTCCGCGTCGGCGTCGGCCGGGACGTCGACCGGCTCCACCGGCCTGGGCCGGGGCTCGGCGTTCGGCCGGCGGCGCGTGGACGGGGAGAGCGGGAGCACCACGTCGAACGGTTCGGCGGAGATCTCGTCCGCGATCTGCCGGCTCTGGGTTGTCGTGCCGTTGCGGGCGTCGAAGCGCAGCGCCAGCTCAGTCGCGTAGGTCGCGAGCTCGTCGCCCAGCGCCGCGGCGGTGATGTCGCCCTTTTCGCGGCGGTGCACGACCGTGTCGCCGTGGCCGAGGGCTGCCAGCCGGCGCAGCAGGAGTGCTGAGGATGCTGCGAAGTTCATGCCCGCAGCCGGTGAGGGCGCGCGTTCGAGCCAGTCGATGTGGCGCTGGAGGATTTCCAGGCCGCGGTGCTCGTTGCCGGTGCGGGCGCAGAACGCGATGTGGTCGCCGATGTCCCACAGGTCGGCGAGGTTGCCGCGCATCAACCGGTAGGACCGTCGGTGCGCGTCCGCGGCCTGGTCCAGCCGGCCCGTCCGGAGATAGGGCACCATCAGTCCACGAAGGATCGTCTGCGGCTGCTCGTTGCAGGTGAGCTGACCGGCCAGCACCGGCTCGGCGAGTGCGACCGCCTCCTCGTCCCGTCCCCGCTGCGACAGGTAGGTAACCTGCGACGACGGGTCGCAGCCCGCGCAGTCGGAGAGATCGTCGCGGGGCGTGGTGTTCCACCGCTCGTAGAGCGCGTCGGCCTCGTCCTCGAGCCCGACGTGGTTGGCCACCACATACCGGTGCTTGTGCACGGCCTGCAGGCTGTGGCCCGCCTCGCGGTACCGGCGCTCCATGTCGTCGAGCACCGCGTGAGTGCGGGCGAGCGGCACCTCCGGGAACTTCGTCAGCGCCGACACCATGTATTTGAAGTGCCAGAACAGCGTGTGCTGACTGCGGGCGTGGAACGGCGCTGGGTTCCGGTCGAAGTCGCTCAGACACCAGGAGAACGTCACGAACGACTTCGCGACCTCACCGCCGTACGTGTAAGCGGTGGTCGCGAGGATGCGTGCCTGATAGCCGAGCTCCCGGTCACCGAGCGCGTCCGCATGCCGCATGACCTGCTCGACCAGGGCGATCTGCGCGGCGCCGTACGGCATCCGGTGAGCCTCGCGGAGCAGCCCCCACAGCTCTTCGCTGGACTTGCTCACCGGTCCTCCCCCGGGACGGCCCGGCCCAGCAGGCCGAGGAACGACGTGTTGAGCAGCGCCGCGTCCGCGGGCCTGATCGGGTGATATCCCAGCAGCAGCGCCTGGCCGTAGAGCGCCTCGACGGCGAGCGCGGTCAGATCGGGATCGCCCAGGGCGGTCACCCGGCGCACCAGCGGGTTGCGGTGGTTGAGCACCAGCTGGGGGCGCTCGGGCGCCTCGGTGTCGGCCAGCGCGTCCAGCACGCCACCCCACAGGTCGTCGGCCTTTTCGCGGGTGGCGGTGAACTCCTCGTGGAAGTGCGCCGCCCGGCTGACCAGGTAGAGAGCCGACAGGTTGGCCGGCTCGAAGGTGCGCACGACAACCTCGCAGCCCAGCCGGTCGAGCCTGCGCTGCGCCGCCGACAGGAACGGCCGCAACCGCAGCTCGGTGGCCGCGTCCAGCGCCTCGAAACGGGTCGCAAGATCGGTGGGCTCCAGCCGCTCGACCTTGATCTCCCGGTCCAGCTGCGGCAGCCGCTCGATGATCTCCGCGTCGTACGTGTAGCCGCCGTTGATCAGCCCGATGTCCTGCGCCGCCGCAACCGCTGCGAGCTGCCGGAACTCGTCGGTCGTGGCGGCGTACCGAAGGAGGCCGTGACGGGCCCGGAACTCGGCGAGGGTGGTCTGACCGGTGTTGGTCTCCATCGGCCACCACTGCTCGACCAGGCGCAGCATCTCGTCGTCGTGCAGGGCGAGCGCCTTCACACCGAGGTGGTGGATGCGCAGGAACTCGGCGAGCCGGCGCGGGTCGGAGGACGACAGCCGGACCAGCCAGCCCCGGAGCTGATCGGCGATGGCCTCACGGGTGGCCTCGAGCAGGCTGTCGTCGTAGAGCGCCTCACGGCTGGCGGTCGGCCGCAGCTCGGTGCTGTCGACGACACACCGCGCGAAGAACGCCCACTCGGGCAGCAGACCTTCGACGGCCTCGGCGAGCAGCATCCGCTTGAGGTAGACGCGGTGACCGCCGCGCGTGGCCGGGTTGACCGGCGTCGGCAGCACGTAGGCCGCGCCGGTCAGTCCGGCCTCGGGCACGTTCAGCTCGATGACGTCGAACGGGGTGAAGCCGAGGGTCTGCTCCGCGTAGGCGATGGAGGCCCGGCGTCCCGCGGCCCAGGGGACCTCGCCGGCGGTGACCTTCGCACCGTCGACGGTGACCTCGACGGGCAGCAGCGAGCCGTAGAGGGTGGCGAGCTGGTTGACGGTCGCACCGACCAGGAACATCTCGGCGCCGCGGCGGGGCACCAGCGTGACGGAGGTGCCGGGCTCGCGCTCCGGGCCGGGCTTCACGTCATAGCGGCCGTCCGCGTAACCGGTCCACAGCACGGCCGGCGAGCCGGCGCGGCGGGTGTGCACGCGGATCTCGTCGGCGACGAGGAAGCAGGAGAGCAGCCCGATGCCGAACTGGCCGAGGAACTCGTGCCGGGCGAAGCCGAGCTCGTCACGCTTGGAGCTGCGCCCGATCGTGGCCAGCAGCTCGTGAACCTGCTCCTCGGTGAGACCGATCCCGTTGTCGGCGATGCGCAGGCTGCCGTCGCCGGTCGTGTCCGACGACTCGATGCTGACGTGTCCGGCGGTGGCCTGCTCGTCGTGCTGCACCGCGGTGATCGCATCCACGGCGTTCTGCAGCAGCTCGCGCACGTAGACCCGCGGGCTCGCGTAGAGATGGTGGCTGAGCAGGTCGACGATGCCCCGAAGATCGACCTGGAAGGTGTTGCTCACGTAGGTTTCTCGCCCTCCCCGTCGGCGTTGAGGTCGCTCACGCTACAGGGAGGCTCCGACGTTTTGGGGCCGCTCTCCCCGCGGCCCACCACGGCCGGGTCAGAGCGGCGGCGAGCACGGCGCCGATGGTGTTGATCAGCACGTCGTCGATGCTGGAGACCCGTCCGATCGCCAGCACCCATTGCAAGGTCTCGATGAGAACGGCGGAGCTGACGGCGAGCGCGAGGATCCGCGGCAGCGAGGCAAGAACGGCAAAGCGGACCGGCAGGAAACCGAAGCCGGCGAGCACCAGGAGGTTGCCGACGATCTGTGCGAGCGCCGTTCCCGGATCACCCGAGAACCACGACGGCAGGTCGTGCAGCGGGACAAGATCGATCGACCGTGGTGAGGGCTGCGGCGTGAACAGCATGCCGAGGAACGGCAGGGTGATCGCGAAGAACCCGATCTCCGCGACCGCCTCGCGCGAGCTCACAGTCCGGCGTCGCCACAGGTAGACCACCGCACCGCCGATCGGCAGCACCACCAGCGCGATGAGGATCGTCGTGCTGTGGTCCCGCCATGCCGCCCCCATGCCTGGCGAATCTAGGCTTTCGGAGCAACCGGTCCGGCCCTGCGCAGCGGCCACACTTCGCGGTTCGCCGCGAACAGCACCGAAACCAGGATGGGCAATGCCCACAGCCAGTATTCGTGGACGCCCGACCAGTGCCTGCTCTCCGGCAGCGGCCACGGCGAATACTTGCCGGTGAGAAAGAGGGTCGCCAGCAGCATGGTGCCCTGAACGGCGGGCCCGGCCAGTGCGGTGGTCGCGGAGTGACCCACCCGTGCCGCCACCGCAGCCGCGACGAGGCCACCGAGGAAGCAGACGGCTGCCTCGGTCGCCAGCTCCCGGAACGGCAGCGCAACCGGAGTCGAGGCGTTGGCCAGCAGATACAGCGTCAGCCACACGACGGTCGCCGGGACCACCGCGATCGCCGTTCTCAGCCACTGCTGCAGCCAGCGGGGGGCCGGGGTCATCGTCAGCGGTGCCATCAGATCGACCAGCGCAAAGCTGGCACCGGCCCCCAGGAGGACGGCGGCGATCCGGAGGGCCCAGATCTGTGCATCCGGGGCGGCCGCGCCGAACGTCGCCGGCAGCATCGCGGCCACGGACAGACCCGTCGCGGCGACAAGCGGCACCCACGGCACCGCCCGCGCCAACGGCCTGATCAATAGGAGGGCCTGCCGCCCGAGAACCGTCACGGACACGCCGCCTCACCACCACCGGTCGATCCTGGGAGATCAGCGATGCCGAACGGCAGTGCCCGCGCCGCCACCGGCGACCGGACCGCGGCCCAGTTGTCGGAGAGCCATGCTGTGACCTGCTGCGGCGGCACATCGAGCAACTGGGCAGCGGCTGCACGCTCCGGTGCACCGAACTGCATCTGGCCGATCTCCACGCGGTCGTCACCACCGAGCAGCCAGCTGCCGTCCGGGGCGGCCTGGGCGACCAGATAGAGCGCCACCACGGTCCGCAATTGCCCCGCCCCCGAGCACTGAGGGCCCCGTCCGAGCGTCTCTTCGCCGGCTGGCGAAGTTCCACCATTCTGCTCGGGCAGGACGCCCGACTCCCGGTCCGGCAACCCCATGAGCGCCCGGACGTACTCCTGCCGCAGGCCGATCCGGCTGTCCTCCGCCCACCCGCCGCGCCGTGACCAACGCAGACCCACCGAGGCACTGGTCGCTGTTCCTTCACCCTGTCGCACCTCGGGCAACTCACCGGCGGCCGCCGGGACGGCACGGACAACAGGCTCGATCGCTTCACGCCAGTGCGGCACCCAGCCGTCGTACCCGCGCAGCGGGCAGTAGCTGACTCGCCCGTGCCGCTCGCAGCGCTGTGCCGCCGGAGCCAGCAATGCCGCAACAGCTGCCTCGGTGGCTGGACCGGCAGGAAGCCGGCCGTCCACCTGCCGCTGCACCGCAATCGTCCCCGGCACCAGCGCCAGGATCACAACGAGCGCCGGAACCGCGCGCCGATGGCGCAGCAGGGCACCGGCCACCGCCAACACCACCAGGGCGAACAGGTAGAGGAAGTGCCATCCCGTCGGCCGGGGCAGTCCGGGCGCAGAGCTCTCGACCAGCACCACGGGAAAGAGCAACCAGGTCAGGGCATCGGCGGCATGTCCGAAGACCGGCATCATCGCCAGCACAGCCGTACCGGCGAACAGCGACAACGGTCCGGCGGCCGTCGCCGGCAGCCACCGCCCGACGGCGACGCCAACTGCTGCGCCGATCATCGGCAGCACGACCGTGACGAGCGCATTCCACGGGTCGAACAGGCCGGCCGGCCACGACGGAAGCAGAGCGATCAACTCGATCCCGAAGGTCACCAGGCCGATCACCCCGGCGGTCGGCACCAGCGCCAGCAAGGCCAGTGTGCGGCGTTCGGGTGTGGCGGGCAGCGTCGAGGACGCCTCCTTGGCGCCGTGCCGATGGTCCCGCGAGGCGGCGAGGTGGGCGAGCAACCACACGACACCCGTCAGCACCAGTGCGGCCATGCCGGCGTTGGTGGTGAACATGTCCCAGGTCGGCTCGGCCGTCCAGCCCCAGGTGGTGCACAGTCCCGCCGTGATCGCGACGCCTGCCCCGAGGGCCGGGCTGCGAAGGAACATCCGGATCTCGGCCCGGGCCAGGGCCGCGGCTGCCTGCCGGTGCGCCGTCGGTGTGGCCGGTGGCACCGGTGTCAGGGTCATCGTCATCGGGCTGCCGCCGCGACCTCGGGACCGAGCAGCATCAGGTAACCGTCCTCGAGGGACGGCTTGGCCGCCTCGGCCTGCGGTGGCTGAGGCCCCAGCGTGCGGTAGTCACCGTCGGAGGTCCGCCAGTACATCTGGTGGGCCGGCGGGGGCTCCGTGGAGAGCCAGACCTGCCCCTGAGCCAGGCCGGACAGTGCGCGTGGTGTGCCGTCGAAGATCGCACTGCCGCGACGCATCACCACGACGCGTTCGCACAGGGCGCCGACGTCCTCGGTCTGATGGGTCGACAACAGCACCGTCCGGGTTTCACCGAGCCGGGAGATCAGGGCTCGGAACCCCATCCGCTGCTCCGGGTCGAGACCCACTGTCGGCTCGTCCAGGATCAGCAGACTCGGGTCGCCGAGCAGCGCCTGGGCCAGGCCGAGCCGCTGCCGCATGCCGCCCGAGAGCTTGCGGACCCTGGTCTTCGCGCGGTCGGTCAGACCCACCTCCTCCAGCACCCGGCGAACCTCCGCGCGGCGCTGCGGGCCGTCGACGATCTCCTTGAGCACGGCCACGTAATCGAGCAGCGCCGCCGCGGTGAAGTTCGGATAGAGGCCCGGATTTTGCGGCAGATATCCGAGACGGCGGCGCAGCTCGGTCCGCTGGATCGCAACGGCCGGGTCGAGACCGAACGCCTCGATGCGGCCGGTGTCGGGTGCGAGCGCCGTGGCGAGGCACCGGAGCAGCGTCGACTTACCGGCGCCGTTGGGCCCGAGCAGGCCGGTGACTCCGGTGCCGATCTCGAGACTGAGGTCGTCCAGTGCGGTGGTCGCGGCGTACCGCTTGCCGAGGCCGGTGATGCGTACCGTGGTCATCGCGTCTCTCCAGGGTCGAGGCGGCGACGCCGCCGGATCAGGACGGCGACGGCCGCGGTCGCGGCCAACAGATATCCGGTCTGTGTCACCGGGCCGAAGACGGCGGACTGCACCGCACCGCCGGTGCCGGCGACGGCTCCGATCGCCGTCAGCCAGATCACGCCCAGCACTCCGGCGGCTAACGGCAACGCCAGGACCGTGGCCAGGGCGAGGCTGCTCACGCAGAGCAGGAACGCCGGGAGCAGCCAGGCGGCGGCGAGCCAGCCCGGACCGGGAAGCAGCAGAGCCGCGACGACGCCCATGGCCATCGAGACCCCGACAACCGCGGTGGCACGCCACAACACCAGCGTGGGCCCGGCAGCCGGCGTGGTCGCCGTGACCTCGTGCATCGGGTCGACGGGTGGCCCGTAGGCGGTGGCGACCGCCAGAACCGGCAGGATCGGTGCGAACGTCAGGAACAGCAGCTGGGTCGTGCCACCCTCGTCGGCGTAGGCCGCGATCACGGCAAACGCGAGCACGGCCGCCGTCGCCACCAGCCAGGACCAGCGCAACGCGGGTGTCGCCGTGAGCAGCCGGAGCCGGTGGCCGGGCAGTCCGAGCCGCTCGGCCGTCCGCTCGATGCGGCTCGGCTGCGGGGTGTGGATCGACTCGTAGATCACCGTCCAGCTGCGGTCGAGCCAGACCATGTCGAGCGGCACGACCCCGCGGCAGCGCGCGCACGCCTGCAGGTGAGCATCGACCGCCATGACCCGGCTGGGGTCGAGCCCACCCGAGTCGTACGCCTCCAGCAGCTCCGCATCCACGTGCCAGGCCATCGCTTCTCCTCGCGTCGTCATGCCAGCAGCTCCCGCAGCCGTGCCCGGGCCCGCATCAGCCGGGTCTTCGCCGTGCCCTCCGGTACGCCGAGCAGGCGCGCCGCCTCCTTGACCGTCAATCCGTCGACGGCTGTCGCCTGGATGACTGCACGCAGCTCGGGTGAGAGCCGGTCGAGCGCGGCCCCGAGATCACCGTGCTCGACCCGGAGCAGGACCAGGTCTTCGGCGGACGGAGTGGTCGCGTCCTTGTCGGGGATCAGGCCCCCGCCCAGCCAGCGATTGGCCGGACCGCGCAGCGTGGAGACAAGACGACGCATCGCGATGGTCCAGATCCAGCCCGCCGGGTCTGCTCCGACGTCGCGGTAACGGTGGGCATCGCGCCAGACGGCGAGGAACGTGTCCTGGATCGCGGCGTCGACGACGTCGGGGTCGGCGCAGCGGCGGGTCAGCCGGGCCTTCAGCCAGGGCGCGTGCCGCTGGTGCAGCAGCTTGAGCGCCTCGAGCTGCTCACCGGCCACGGCGCGCAGCAGCTCATGGTCGCTGCTGAGCTCGGTGACCGGCTCTGCTCGTGGTGTCTTCTTCCGCCGCACACAAGGACTATCGCGGACGGTGGGCCGGATGGTTCATAGACGAAGGTGCCGTCCGGCAATCGCCGGACGGCACCTGGAAAAGCAGAGATCAGGAGAGCCCGCCGGGCTCCGAACCCTTGGCGATCGGCGCCCGGACGAGGTTGCCCCACTCGGTCCAGGAGCCGTCGTAGTTGCGGACCTGCGGATAGCCGAGCAGGTGCTGCAGGACGAACCAGGTGTGGCTCGACCGCTCGCCGATCCGGCAGTAGGCGATGACGTCGTCGCCGGTCTCGAGCCCGAGCTCGTCGCGGTAGATCTTCGTCAGCTCGTCGGCCGGCTTGAACGTGCCGTCCTCGTTGGCGGCCGACTTCCACGGCTTGCTGACCGCGCCGGGGATGTGCCCACCCCGCAGCGCACCCTCCTGCGGGTAGGCCGCCATGTGCGTCAGCTCACCGGTGTATTCCTGCGGCGACCGCACGTCGACCAGCGGCCGGCCACTGGCGATGTGACCCATGACCTGGTCGCGGAAGGCACGGATCTGACCGTCCTCGCGGACCGGCACCGGGTAACTCGCCTTCGGGCGCTCGGTGCGGTCGCGGGTCAGCTCGCGGCCCTCGGCGGCCCACTTCTGCCGGCCGCCGTCGAGCAGGCGCACGTCGCGGTGCCCGAAAAGACTGAAGACCCAGAGCGCGTACGCCGCCCACCAGTTGAAGTTGTCGCCGTAGAAGACGATCGTGTCGTCGCGGCCGATGCCCTTGGCCTCGCACAGGGCGGCGAAGCCCTCGGGGTCCAGGTAGTCGCGGGTGAGCTGATCGTTCAGCTCGAGGTGCCAGTCGACCTTCACCGCGCCGGGGATGTGACCGCTCTCGTAGAGCAGAACGTCCTCGTCCGACTCGACGACCACCAGACCGGGGGTGTCGAGATGCGCGGCGAGCCACTCGGTGGTGACCAGCTTGTCGGGATGGGCGTACGCCTGCAGTGACGGCGCCGGGTCGTTCTCAACTGACATGTCTCTCACGCTATCGCGTCGATGGGGCCGAGCTCGGGACGCTTCGCCGTCACCAGATGACCCGAGGAGTCGCCGACGATCCGCCGCTTGATCCAGGGCGCGAGGTGCAGACCGGCCCAGCGCAGGTCGGCGCCGCGGGCCAGCAGCCAGGGGGTCGGCGCGGGCTCTGGCGGCACCAGCATCCAGTCCTCGGCGACCCCGACACCGAGCGCGTTCAGAACGTGAGCAGCGACACGGCAATGCCCGGCCGGCGACAGGTGCAGGCGATCGTCGCTCCAGAGCAGCGGGTGGTGGAAGGCGTCGTCGGCGAAGAGGTCGATGAGGATGGCGCCGTGCCGGTCGGCCAGCTGACGGGTGCCGTCGTTGAGGGCGGCCGCGCGCGGTCCGACGATGCGCTGACCGGGCAGGTGGGAGGTCACGTCGGCGAAGCGGAAGAGGATGACGTCGGCGCCGGCGGCCCGCAGTTGTGCGATGGCCGCGTCGATCCTGTGCACGAGACCGAAGGGGTCGACCTTGCGGCGCAGCACGTCGTTGCCGCCCGCCGCGAAGCTCACCAGGCTCGGCTGCATCGCCAGCGCCGGCTCGAGCTGCTCGGTGAGCACCTCGTCCAGGAGCTTTCCGCGTACGGCCAGGTTGGCGTACCCGAAATGCGGGCCGGCCTCGACGGCCAGGCGGGCCGCGACCAGGTCTGCCCACCCGCGGTAGGTGCCGTCCGGGTAGGCGTCGTTCATGCCCTCGGTGAAGCTGTCCCCCATCGCCACGAAGTTGGTCCAGGTCATGGCCACCTCCCTTAACGCTCCCTCACTTGCAGGTTCAACGTCAGCCTGCCACCGCCGGGGCCAGGAGGGCAGGGTGACGCTGGCGACACCGGGATAACCGGATGTTTCTGTCGGAGGGGGTCCCTAGGCTGCGGAGCATGCTGTTGCGAATGTCCACGATGCTGCTCAGGACCCTGCGCGAGGATCCGGCCGACGCGGAGGTGCCGAGCCATCGGCTGCTGCTCCGGGCCGGTTACATCCGGCGCGCGGCACCGGGCGGATACGCGTGGCTCCCGCTCGGCAAGCTCGTCCTCGACCGGGTGAGCCGGATCATCCGGGAGGAGATGTCCGCGATCGGTGGCCAGGAGGTCGCGTTCCCGGCCCTCCTACCCCGCGATCCGTACGACGTGAGTGGCCGCTGGACCGAGTACGGCGACGACATCTTCACGCTGAAGGACAGGCGCGGTGCCGAGTTCCTGCTGGCGCCGACGCACGAGGAGATGTTCACGCTGCTCGTGCAGGACATGACAAGTTCCTACCGGGATTTCCCGCTGACCCTGTTCCAGATCCAGACGAAGTTCCGCGACGAGGCGCGTCCCCGGGCCGGGCTGCTCCGCGGTCGCGAGTTCCTGATGAAGGACGCCTACTCGTTCGACCTCTCCGACGCCGGCCTGGCCGAGGCCTACGACCGGCATCGCGCCGCCTACCAGCGCATCTTCGACCGGCTCGGCCTGGAGCACACGATCGTCTCCGCCATGTCCGGCGCGATGGGCGGCTCCGCGTCCGAGGAGTTCCTGGCGAGCGCGGACGTGGGCGAGGACACCTTTGTCGGGTGCACCGCCTGCGACTACGCGGCCAATACCGAGGCGGTCGTCACGCCTGTTCCCATGGTTGCCGCCCGGGAGCAGGCCGCGCTGACGGTCCACGACACCCCGGACACCCCGACCATCGCCTCGCTGGTCGACCTGGCCAACGATCGGGCTCTGGAAGGCCGCACGGACTGGACCGCCGCCGACACCCTGAAGAACGTCGTTGTCACCGTGCACCACCCCGGCCGCGAGGACGAGGTGCTGGCGATCGGCCTGCCCGGTGACCGCGAGGTCGACCTGAAACGCCTGGAGGCAGCGCTCAGCCCGGCCACCGTCACCATGTTCGACGACTTCGCGGCTCATCCCGACCTGGTCAAGGGCTACATCGGCCCGCAGGACCTCAAGATCCGCTACCTGGCCGACCCGCGAGTGGCGACCGGCACCGCCTGGCTCACCGGGGCAAACCAGCCCGGCCGGCACGCCACCTCGGTCGTCGCGGGCCGCGACTTCACCCCCGACGGGACGATCGAGGCCGCGGAGGTGCGTGCCGGCGACCCGTGCCCGGCGTGCGGCACGGGACAGCTGACCATCCGGCGCGGCATCGAGATCGCCCACATCTTCCAGCTCGGCCGGCGGTACACCGACGTCTTCAAGGTCGACGTGCTCGGCGCCGACGGCAAGCCCGTACGCCCGACCATGGGCTGTTACGGCATCGGTGTCTCGCGCGCCGTCGCCTCGATCGCCGAACAGCACCACGACGAGCGCGGTCTGCTCTGGCCGGACGAGGTGGCGCCCGCCGACGTGCAGGTGATCGCGGCCGGCAAGGACGGCCAGGTCGACGCCGCTCTCGCCCTGGCCGCAACGCTGGTCGAGCAGGGTCTGCGGGTGCTGGTCGACGACCGCCCGCAGCTGTCGGCCGGAGTGAAGTTCACCGACGCCGAACTCCTCGGCATTCGCCGCATCGTCGTTGTCGGCCGCCGCCTGGCCGAGGGCATTGCCGAGGTCCGAGACCGGCGTACGGGTGAACGGCGTGATGTCCCCCTCTCGGACGTCCCACGTGTAATGACCGAAGTCGCCGGGTAACGGGCCGATAACGGGTGCGGAAGAGGCGGGAGGTCACCATGGCGAGAACTGCGGTCGCTGACGTGATGACCCGGCGGGTGGTCTACCTGTCGGGCGACACCATGCTGGACGAGGCCGCCCAGGCGATGCGCGACCAGGCCATCGGCGACATCGTGATCACCAACGGTCCCACCCTCGCCGGGCTGGTGACCGACCGCGACATCGTCGTCCGCGCCCTCGCCGAAGGACTGCCACCCCGGACGACCACCCTCGCCTCGATCGCGTCCCGTGAGCTGATCATGATCGAGCAGTCGGCCACAGTGGAAGAGGCCGTCCAGGCCATGCGTGACCGCGAGGTCCGCCGCCTGCTGGTGTGCGACGCCGACCGCAACCTGGTCGGCATCCTCAGCCTGAGTGACGTGGCCCTCGTGCCGACCTCGGCCCCGGCCTGACCAAGTCGACGTAGGGTCACAACCGTGAGCGACATGCCTCCCAAGCTGGCCGAGATCGTCGACGAGTTCGCCTCCGCACCGCGCGAGGTCGTGCTGGAGATGATGCTGGAGTTCTCCGACGCCGTGCAGCCCTTGCCCGAGGCTCTCCGAGGCCACGAGGGCATGGAACAGGTCCCGGAGTGCCAAACGCAGTTCTTCCTGCGTGCGGAGGTGCAGCCCGACAGGACCGTCCGCACCTACTTCGACTGCCCGCCGGAAGCGCCGACAACGCGCGCCTTCGCCGGCATCCTCGCGGAGGGTCTCGAGGGTGCGACAGCCGACGAGATCCTGGCCGTGCCGGACGACCTCTACAACCGGATGGGCCTGGCGACGGCGATCAGCCCGCTGCGGATCCGCGGCGGCACGGCGATCCTCGGACGCCTCAAGCGCCAGATCCGCGAGCAGTCATGAACATCGAGGTCTGGTCGGACGTCGTCTGCCCGTGGTGCTACCTCGGCAAGCGCCGCCTGGAAGCTGCACTCCAGGGCTTCGGCAGCGACGTCACGATGACCTTCCGGGCCTACCAGCTGGACCCGTCCCCGGTCCCGCAGGCCCTGCCGATCAAGCTGGCCATGGCGGCCAAGGTCGGCGGCCCGGACCGCGTCAACGAAATGTTCGACCACGTCACCACGGTTGCGGCAGGCGACGGCCTCGTCCTCGACTACGACCGGGCGATCGCGGCCAACACCTTCGACGCCCACCGCCTGATCGCCTGGGCCGCCACCCAGGACCTCCAGCTCAGCATGATCGAGGCCCTGCAGCGAGCGCACTTCGCGGACGGCGTCGACCTCGGATCCCACACCGAGCTCGCCCGGCTGGCCGGCTCCATCGGTCTCGACGAGCAGGCCGCCCTCGCCTATCTGGCGACCCCGGCGGGCACCGACGCGGTCAACGCCGACCTGGCCGAAGCCCGCGAGCTCGGCATCACCAGCGTCCCGACCTTCGTGGTCGACCGGAAGTTCGCCATCCAGGGCGCCCAGGAGACGGCCGTCCTCCGCTCGGCCCTGGACGAGATCGCGCGACGCGAGGCCGTCGACGCTCCTCGATGATGTTCCACGTGAAACGTCATCGATGAAGCCGAGTGGGTCGCCGCATAGCGATCCGCTCTGCGGGATCCAGCCCGTGCGCCGCCTCCTGGACCATCAGCTGTGTCAGCTCCGGCCCGCGCTCCTCCGCCGCCAGCGTGACAAACCCGATCCGCTGGTAGTACGGCCCGTTCCACGGCACGCCGCGGAAGGTCGTCAAGGTCAACGCGGCCATGCCCTGCTCCACGGCCCAGGCATCCACGTGATCGATCAGCCGTCGCCCGAGTCCCTGCCGCGCATACGCCGGCGAGACACTGACCTGCTCGACGTGCGCAAGCCCGTCAACGATCATCACCAGCACAAACGCGATTGGCTGATCGTCGTCGTCAACGGTGACCCAGCTGCGATCAGCCTCCTGAAACGCCGCGAGCGCCTCGATGGTGGGAAGGGGGTTGTCGGCGATGTCAGGCATGCCTACATCCCGGAAGAGCGCCCCGGCGGCCAGCTCGATCTGCTGAAGGACAACCAGATCGCTGTGTCGTGTCGGCCTGATGGAATTCACGGCCTAGACGCAACCAGCCCCAACCGAATCAGTCCACACATTTAGCCGCGGCCACTAGCCCGCCCAGTGGAGGAACAGACCCTCGGCGGCGCACGCACCTGCCGTCAGGCTTCGCGGGCCAGCCCTTCGATCACCTCTGCCCCAGGCAGCGCCCCCAGCGCCGGCCCGGCGATCGCGATCTTGCTGTGCCGAACCCCGGATCCGATGATCACGTGCGGCATGGCCACCACGCGCGAGTCGACCAGCACCGGCCAGGACTTCGGCAGGCCGATCGGGGTGATGCCGCCGTACTCCATCCCCGTCAGCTGCACCGCGTCGTCCATCGGCGCGAAGCTCGCCTTGCGCGCGTCCAGCAGCTTGCGCACCACACCGTTCACATCGGCGCGGGTTGTCGCGAGGACGACGCAGGCCGCGTACCTGGTGACCTCACCGCGGCGACCGGCCACGATGACACAGTTGGCCGACTCGGCGAGGCTCACGCCGTACGCATCGCAGAAGGCCGCGGTGTCGGCCAGGCCGGCGTCGATCGGGGCGACCAGGATCTGGTCGCCGTCGATGGGCGCTTCGGCGGGCCAGACCTCGAGCGCGGCCGCGACGGGCGCGCCGAGCAGGTCGAGGCGGGAGATCGCGGGTTCGAGCTTCAGGGTTCCGATCACGCCGTAATCCTCCCCCGCACGGCCGCCGCTAACCAGTCAGGTCACCCCGTTCCTCAGACCGGGCGCGATCTTGCCGACTGTCAGTTGATGTGGAGGAGAGACGCAGTGCGCGGGTCGGGACCGTCAGCGGTCTCGCTCTGCTCGCCGGTGGAACGGCCGTCGCGGCCGTGGCCGGCGGCACCCATTCGATCTTCGCCACGATCCTGCTCGGCATGCTCGCGGTCGGCATGGGCCACGCGCTCCTGACCGAGATCCGGCGGCAGGCCCGCCGCCGCTCGCTCGGCGGCTGGGCCGCCGAGGACACCGCCAACACGGTCCTCCTCGCCAGCTGGGCGGCGGGCGCGCTGATCGTCACCACCCTGGCCGTGGCCCCGACAATGGTCCGAGCCGTCGGCGTCATGCTCACCTTCGGGTACGCCGTGAGCTGCATCTACTTCGTCCGCGAGCGCCGCCGCACGATCTCCACCCCGGCCCCCGATCCAGCCACGGTCCCCGCTGAAACCGCCTGACCCCGGCCCACTTCGCGCCCCACCAGGCGTGATCTAGTCCAGGGGCAGCGCGACGATCATCGGGGGGATCGGGACGCCGGGGCCGTCCGGGTGGACCGCCGGCAGCGGGACCCAGTCCAGGCCGACCGGCAGCGGCCCGTCGACATGCGGGCCCAGCTGCGGCTCGCCGTCCGCGACCGTGACCGCGAAGATCGACGTCATGCCCGACGGGTACGGGGTGTCCAGCAGGTAGCGCGCCTCCTTCACCACCAGGCCGACCTCTTCCAGCACCTCCCGGCGGACCGCGTCTTCCGGGGTCTCGCCGGGGTCGATGCCGCCGCCGGGCAGCGTCCACCACTCGCGGTTGCCGTCGCGCAGGCTCCGCTCGTGCACCATCAGTACCCGGCCGTCCCGCACGATGATGGCCGCGGCTCGTTTCCGTCCACTCACGAGTGAAGGCTAACTGTCAGACCGTGGCCATATGGTCACGGGGAACCGACTGCGACGTCGACAAAAGGTGCACGGATGACCTCCGGTCTCACAGGTGCCCAGTTCACCCGGCCAGTGCCAGGAATTGGTGACTCGTTGCACACACTTCAGGCGAGCCAGCCGGCGCGGGTGGCAGGCATGTCGCTGGTCCCGTCGCGGTGGTCCTTGACGGCCAGGATCTGGTTGACACCGATGCGCCCGTGTTCGAAGGCCAGCGCGGAGGCCGCCATGTAGAGCCGCCACACCCGTGCCCGGCCGGCGCTGGTCAGGCCGACCGCCGTCGACCATTCCGATTCGAGGTTGGTGACCCAGGCCCGGAGTGTCCGGGCGTAGTGCTCGCGCAGTGTCTGCACGTCGCGGACCTCGAAGCCGGCGTCCTCCAGCAGCGACACGGTCGTGCCGAGTGGCGCCAGCTCCCCGTCCGGGAAGACGTAGGCGTCGATGAAGGACCGTTCGGCGGTCCGCGGTGCCGGGTGGATGGCAGCGATCTGGTGGTTCAGGAGGCGTCCGCCTGCTTTGAGCTGCCGAAACAGGATCGCCGCATATTCCGCGTAGGGCGCTGTGCCGACGTGTTCGGCCATCCCGACGCTGGAGATGGCGTCGAAGGGGCCGTCGTCCAGGTCCCGGTAGTCCTGGATCCGGATCTCCACGTGCGCGGTCAGGCCGGCTTCGGCGATCTGCTTGCGGGCGTAGTCGGCCTGTTCGGTCGAGAGGGTGATGCCGACGACGTCGACGCCGTATTCGCGGGCCGCGTGCAGGGCGAGGCTGCCCCAGCCGCAGCCGACGTCGAGCAGCCGCATGCCCGGTTTCAGTTCGAGCTTCCGGCAGATCAGGTCGAGCTTGTCGCGTTGAGCGTCGGCGAGGCCGTATCCGCTGTCCCCGGGCAACGTCCAGTAGGCGCAGGAGTAGACCATGCTCTCGCCGAGCACGATCCGGTAGAAGTCGTTCCCCACGTCGTAGTGGTGGCTGATCGCCTGCCGGTCGCGGTGACGGGTGTGGCGGCTGCCCCGCATGGCGATCTCTTCCGGCGGCGGTTTCGGCTGGGGACCGAGCAGGCCGAAAACACCGACCTTGAGAAGGTCCCCGGCGACCGCGCGCATCGGGAGACCCCGAGCGTCCGCGCCGCGGAAGATCAGCGCTGCGAGCCGCTCGAGCGCCTCGTAGAGGTCACCCTCCACATCAAGGTCGCCTGAGACGTACGCCCGGGCCAGGCCGAGTTCGTTGGGCTGCCACATCAGTCTGCGCAGCGCACGGCGGTTGCGGAGGATGAGGAGCGGCGCGTCGGCCGGTCCCGCCTCGGAGCCGTCCCACGCCTGCAGGCGTACGGGCAGGGGTGATTGGAGAAGGTTTTCCAGCAGGCCACGCAGCTGTGTGGCGGTGGAAGAAGGCATCAGAACCTCCCGAGGGGTTCCCGCACCGAATACTTAGTCGGGCTAACTATCCACCCGGCAACGGCTGATGCATAAGCGCCTTCTATAAGTTTGTGATGCACAACTCCTCAAACGCTGCGCAGCACCCGCTCGAACTTCTCAGGCCGCATCGGACGGGCCTGATCGTGACGACTCTCCACGAATGCCGCCAGGACCTTCTCGCGTTCCTCTTCCGCGAGGATGCCCGCGAAGGGTGAGGTCCCCCGGAGCTCGACCGCGTAGGCCGCCGACGAGGTCAGCGCGTCGAGCACCGCCTCGGGTCCCTGGTCGAGCACGGCGTCCCACCGGTCGAGCCAGTCCCAGGACCGGCCCTCCGGGTGCATCCGTCGCAGCCGGCGCAGGTTGATCGCCGCCGCGGCCATCACGGCGCGGGGGTCGCGGACGAACCGCCCGGCCACCGCACGGTGCAGCCACAAAGTCTCGAGCTGCTCACGGGTCATCCCGGGCTGGATCAACGCCTCGACGTCGCAGCGGCGGATGCGCCGCTGCTGGTTCATCGTGACGTACGGCAGCAGCCCCCGCAGGCAGAGGTCGACCACGTGCGCCCGCGACGAGCGCAGCAGCACCGCGGCCTCGCCGGTCGTCAGTAATTCTCGATTGCGCATCGCCACAGGTGAATATTGGCGTCAGCCCATCCGTCTCGCAACAACCGAACGGCCATTGACTCTTTCACCGTCACAGCGCACCGTGGATCTTCGATTCGGCGTACCGTCCAGCACATGGCCAAGCCGTGGAGGTGCCGGCTGGGCCGGCACAAGTGGGTCCGCCGTTCCACCGAGGACGGCCAGCTGTTCCAGCAGTGCTCCCAGTGCGGGAAAGACAACGACCAGAACAAATTGCCACCGTCCAGCGCCCTCGGCATGTGATGGAGCGCCCGGCATCTAGGGTCGCGGGGTGACCAGACTCGAGCGCCTCGACGAGCGCCACGCGGATGAGCTGCTGCGCTTCGAACGCGAGAACAGAGCCTTTTTCGCCCGCTCGATCCCCGATCGCGGGGACGACTACTTTGTGTCCTTTGCCGAGCGTCACGCCGCGTTGCTCACCGAACAGGCCAGCGGTGTCATCCAGTTCCACGTCATGGTCGACGACAACGGGGCCGTGCTGGGCCGCTTCAACCTGATCGACCTCGTCGACGGTCAGGCTGAGCTGGGCTTCCGGGTTGCCGAGCACGCCACCGGGCGCGGGCTGGCGACTGCCGGCGTACAGGAGATCCTGGTCCTGGCCCGTGACGACTACGGTCTGGACCGGCTGGAAGCTTCGGCCACCCTGGGCAACGCCGGTTCGCTGGGTGTGCTCCGCCGCACGGGTTTTGTCGCGGTCGGCGAGGTGGTCCTGAACGGACTGCCCGGCCTGCGCCATGTCCGTGACCTCGAGGAGAGGTGACCGCGACCTGCCCCGAACGTCGAGGGCGGTTTTGTCTTCGCCCGTCGCTGAGACCAGATCTTGTGGAGCCCAGGGGACTTGAACCCCTAACCCCCGCCTTGCAAAGGCGGTGCTCTGCCAGTTGAGCTAGGGCCCCCGGTAGGTGGCTAGCGCAGGTCGGGAGCCGTGGTGGCCTCGTGCCAGAGCGCGCGCTCGTCGCTGGAGGCCTTGACCTTCTTGACGACCAGGGCGGTCGCGCCGACGAGACCCGCGACGATCAGGAGCTTCTTCAGCATGGCTGGATCCCCTTTACATCTGCGGCGGGAGGACGTGCTTGGTGGGGCTAGATGGAATCGAACCATCGACCTCAGAGTTATCAGCTCTGCGCTCTAACCGACTGAGCTATAGCCCCGTGACAGCGACACGAAGATTACCGTACCCGTTGCGCTCCCCCAAATTGGGGGCGGCCGCCGTGTCCGACACGGCGGCCGCAACCAAGATTTACCGAGGTCAGTCGCGCTCGGCGAGCGTCAGCTCGACGCCGCCGACCAGGTCGGCACAGACGTTGTAGATGAACGCGCCCAGCGTCGCCAGCGCGGTGAAGAGCACCACGTTGACCGCGCCGATGAGCATCGACGTGCCGATGACGCCCCACGCCGTGATGCGGAAGCCGGTGCCGCCGGCAGCAGCCGCGTCCGTGCCGCCGCTCGCGTTCACGAGGCTCTGCAGGCTGGTGTTGACCTCCTGCCAGACGCCCATGGCGTCCAGCGAGAGATAGAGCACCGACGTGGCGACCACCACGACGATGAACAGGACGACGGAGACGGCGAAGGCGAACTTCATGACGGACCAGGGGTCGATCCGCTTGAGGTTCAGCCGGGCACGGCGCGGCCCGCGGGCCGCGGCCGACGAGACCGTCGAGCGCGCGGAGCGGACAGCCTCCGAGACCCGTGCGGCGCCGACAGCGGCCGAGCCGCTTGCCGCACCACCGGACGGCCGTTTCGGAGCCTCTCCGGGACGCTGAGGGGCGGTTGCGGGCTTGGCCGGGGGTGGCATGACCCCCGTACGCCCGGACTGCGCTCCCTGGCCCGGAGCGGCGGACCCGCCACTCTTGCCCTTCGTGACGATCGGCACAGTCGCGGACCCCTTCGCCACGGAGGGGCCGGCGGCCGGCCTCTTCTGCTCGGCCTGACCGTCACTGTCGGCGGGCGGCTCACCCGGCGGCGGGGCCATGCCCGGCGCACGGGTGAACTTCGGCTGGGACGGGGCATCGGCGGGAACCGCCGCACGCCCGGCCGCCTCGCGTCCGGACGAAGCGGTGCCGTCCTTCTTCGGCTCCTCTTCGACCGGAGTTGCCGAGGATCCCGGGCCCCCCGACTTCGCCTGTGTCTCCGGCATCAACTAGTCCTGTTCGTCAGGCTCGTCGGCATTGCGAGCAAGCGCCACGATGGTTACACCTTCTGGGAGGTCCATCAGCTTGACCCCCATTGTGTTCCGATCCCGCGTGCGCCGTACAGGCTTCACGGGAGTCCGGATGACACCACCATTGCTGGTGATGGCAAATAGTTCATCCTCAGGGTCGATCACGAGCGCTCCGACGAGCCCGCCACGACGCTCTGTGATCTTGGCAGTCAGTACGCCCTTGCCTCCCCGGCCCTGCACCGGATACTCCTCGATCGGCGTCCGTTTCGCATACCCGCCGTTGGTGGCGACCAAAACGTCCAGACCCTCACGAACCACCTCCATCGCGAGGAGTTCGTCGGCCTCACCGAAGCGCATGCCGATCACACCGGAGGTCGCCCGTCCCATCGGCCGCAGCGCCTCGTCAGTGGCGTTGAAGCGGATCGCCTGGGCCTTCTTCGACACCAGGAGCAGGTCGTTCTCCGGCGCGGCCAGCGTCGCGCCCACCAACTCGTCATCCTCCCGCAGGTTGATGGCGATGATGCCACCGCTGCGGTTGGAGTCAAATTCCTCGAGCCGGGTCTTCTTCACGAGGCCATTCTTCGTGGCGAGCACAAGGTAGGGCTCGACCTGGTAATCCGGGATCTGGATGACCTGGGCGATGTGCTCGTCGGGAAGGAAGGCGAGCAGGTTGGCGACGTGCTGACCCTTCGCCACCCGGTTGGCCTCGGGCAGCTCGTAGGCCTTCGCGCGGTAGACCCGGCCCTTGTTCGTGAAGAACAGGATCCACGAGTGGGTCGAGATGACGAAGAAGTGGCTGACGATGTCGTCCTGGCGCAAGGATGCGCCGCTCACGCCCTTGCCGCCGCGCTTCTGCGACCGGTAGAGGTCGACCTTCGTGCGCTTGGCGTAACCAGTTCGTGTGATGGTCACCACAACGTCCTCGCGCGTGATGAGGTCCTCCATGGAGACCTCACCGTCGAACGGGATGATCTGGGTCTTCCGGTCGTCGCCGAAACGGGCCACGATCTCGGCCAGCTCCTCGGAGACGATCGCCCGCTGCCGCTCCGGCTTCGCGAGGATGTCCTTGAGGTCGGCGATCTCGATCTCGATCCGGGCGAGCTCGTCGACGATCTTCTGCCGCTCCAGCGCCGCCAGGCGCCGCAGCTGCATGTCGAGGATCGCGGTGGCCTGGATCTCGTCGACGTCGAGCAGCTGCATCAGGCCCTGGCGCGAGTCCTCGACCGTGGGCGAGCGCCGGATCAGGGCGATCACCTCGTCGAGCATGTCCAGCGCCTTGACCAGGCCGCGCAGGATGTGCGCGCGCTCCTCGGCCTTGCGCAGGCGGTAGGCGGTGCGCCGGCGGATGACCTCGATCTGGTGATCGACGTAGTGCCGGATGAACTGCGCGAGGTTGAGCGTGCGCGGCACGCCGTCGACCAGCGCCAGCATGTTGGCGCCGAACGTCTCCTGCAGCTGGGTGTGCTTGTAGAGGTTGTTCAGCACGACCTTGGCGACCGCGTCACGCTTCAGGACCAGGATCAACCGCATGCCCGTACGCCCGGACGACTCGTCCCGGATGTCGGCGATGCCGGTGAGCTTGCCCTCCTTGACCAGCTCCGCGACCCGCTCGGCGAGGTTGTCGGGGTTGACCTGGTACGGCAGCTCGGTGACGACGAGGCACGGACGGCCCCGGGCGTCCTCCTCGACCTCGACGACCGCGCGCATCCGGATCGAGCCACGACCGGTGCGGTAGGCGTCCTGGATCGCCTGCTGGCCGACGATCAGGCCGCGGGTGGGGAAGTCGGGCCCCTTGACGATCTCCAGGGTGGCTTCGAGGGTGGTGGCCTCGTCGGCCTCCGGGTTGTCGAGGTACCACTGGACGGCGCCGGCGATCTCGCGCAGGTTGTGCGGCGGGATCTTGGTGGCCATGCCGACGGCGATGCCCTCGGAACCGTTGACGAGCAGGTTGGGGAACCGCGCCGGCAGGATCGTGGGCTCCTTGGCCCGGCCGTCGTAGTTGTCCTGCATGTCGACGGTGTCCTCGTCGATGTCACGCAGCATCTCCATCGCGAGCGGGGAGAGCTTCGACTCGGTGTACCGCATGGCGGCCGGCGGGTCGTTACCCGGGGAGCCGAAGTTGCCGTTGCCGTCGATCAGCGGGTAGCGCAGCGACCACGGCTGACCCATCCGCACGAGGGCGTCGTAGATCGAGGAGTCGCCGTGCGGGTGGTAGTTGCCCATGACGTCACCGACGACGCGAGCGCACTTGACGTAGCCGCGGTCGGGCCGGAAACCGGCGTCGTACATCGCGTAGAGGATCTTGCGGTGCACCGGCTTGAGGCCGTCGCGGACGTCGGGCAGGGCGCGGCCGACGATCACGCTCATGGCGTAGTCGAGGTACGACCGCTGCATTTCGACCTCGAGGCCGACCGGCTCGACGCGCTGGCTCACTCCGCCGCCGACGGGCTCGTTCTGGGGTTCCTCGGCGGGGGTCTCGGGAGTATCCGTCACAGTTAACCCTTACTTGCTCTCAAACCCGACAAACGGCGTCAGGCTACGCATTTCGCTGTGGATAACACTGTGGAAAGCGATGAAACGCTGTGCATAACCCGAGGTGAGCGGCGTCGAGTGACGCCGCTCACCCGCGGTCAGATGTCCAGGAAGCGGACGTCCTTGGCGTTGCGCTGGATGAACGAACGCCGGGCCTCGACGTCCTCACCCATCAGGACGCTGAAGAGCTCGTCCGCGGTTGCGGCGTCGTCCAGGGTCACCTGCTTGAGCGTGCGCGCACCCGGGTCCATGGTCGTGTCCCACAGCTCACGGAAGTTCATCTCGCCGAGACCCTTGAACCGCTGGATGTCGTCGGGCTTCGCGTTCGCCTTCTTCTGCTGGCGCAGCTCGATCAGGCCGTCGCGCTCACGGTCGGAGTACGCGTACTGAGCGTCGTCACCGCGCTTGTTCCACTTGATCTTGTAGAGCGGCGGGGCGGCCAGGTAGACGTGACCCAGCTCGACCAGCGGCCGCATGAAGCGGAACAGCAGGGTGAGCAGCAGCGTCTGGATGTGCTGGCCGTCGACGTCGGCGTCCGCCATCAGCACCACCTTGTGGTAGCGCAGCTTGGCGACGTCGAACTCCTCGTGGATGCCCGTGCCCAGCGCCGTGATCAGCGACTGGACCTCGTTGTTCTTCAGCACCCGGTCGATCCGGGCCTTCTCCACGTTGAGGATCTTGCCGCGGATCGGCAGGATCGCCTGGATCTGGCTGTCGCGGCCCTGCTTGGCCGAGCCGCCGGCCGAGTCACCCTCGACGATGAACAGCTCGGAGACCCGCGGGTCGGTCGACTGGCAGTCGGCCAGCTTGCCCGGCATCGAGCCGGACTCCAGCAGCGACTTGCGCCGGGCCAGCTTGCGGGCCTGCTGCGCCGCGATCCGGGCCCGGGCCGCCTGCGACGCCTTGGTGATGATCTGCTTCGCGTCGGCCGGGTTGCGGTCGAACCAGTCCGCGATCTGCTCGTTGGCGACCTTCTGGACGAAGCTCTTCATGGCCGTGTTGCCGAGCTTGGTCTTCGTCTGACCCTCGAACTGCGGGTTGGTCAGCTTCACCGAGATGATCGCGGCCAGACCCTCACGGATGTCCTCACCCGAGAGCTTCTCGTCGCCCTTGAGGAACTTCTTCTCGGCGCCGTAACGGTTGACGATGCTCGTCAGCGCGGACCGGAAGCCCTCCTCGTGCGTGCCGCCCTCGTGGGTGTTGATCCGGTTGGCGAACGTGTAGATCGACTCGCCGTAGGACTCGTTCCACTGCATGGCGATCTCGAGGCCCATGCCCTCTTCGGCCGACTCGGCCTCGAACTCGATCACCGTCTTGTGGATCGGGGTCTTGGTCTGGTTGAGGTGACGCACGAAGTCGGCGATGCCGTTCTCGTACATGAAGGTCACCGCACGCGGCTTGCCGTCCTCGTCCGCGTGCTCCGGACGCAGGTCGCTGAGGCTGATCGTCACGGCCTTGTTCAGGAACGCGTACTCCTGGATGCGGCGGTAGATCGTCTGCCAGTCGAACTCGATGGTCTCGAAGATCGTCGGGTCGGGCCAGAACTGGACCATCGAGCCGGTCCGGTCGGTGGCCTCACCCTTCTCCAGCGGGCTCGGCTTCGACATCGAGTAGTGCTGCCGGTAGACGTTGCCCGACTTGTGGATCTCCACGAACATCCTGGTGGAGAGCGCGTTCACGACGGAGACACCGACGCCGTGCAGACCACCCGAGACGGCGTACGCCTTGCCGTCGAACTTGCCACCGGCGTGCAGGACGGTCAGCGCGACCTCGACGCCCGGCTTCTTCAGCTTGGGGTGCAGGTCGACCGGGAATCCCCGGCCGTTGTCGGTGACGGAGACGCCACCGTCGGCCAGCAGGACGACGTCGATCGTGTCGCAGTAGCCCGCGAGAGCCTCGTCGACCGCGTTGTCCACGACCTCCCAGACCAGGTGGTGCAGGCCCCGCTCGCCCGTGGTGCCGATGTACATACCCGGACGCTTGCGAACCGCCTCGAGACCCTCGAGCACGGTGATGGAACCGGCACCGTATTCCTGCGTGTTCTCTGCCACCCTCGGCCACTTTCTCGCGCCCGCCCGCGTACGGGCTGGTCACGGGGTTGGCGGGCAGTCGCCGGCGATCAGCGGGCAGGGCGGGCCACAGGCGACGAGCCGCGGAATGGAGGCGGACCACCGGTGGAGCCGAGCGCGCCGGTCGCCGCGGTCAACCCGCGGATCGTGATCGGCTGGGAAAATCGCGTAGCGTGACGGAACGCCACTGGCTGTTCGTCACGGGCAGGACTTTCCCGGTCTCTGTCGATTCTACTCCGTCCGAGCGAGTTGTAGAGGGTCCGGCACCCTCGTCCGGGTACCTCAGATTGCCGTAGCGCGACTGAAGACCTCTCCCACGAGTCCCCCTACACGGATTGGGAGCTCCCCGCAACGGCGAACCGTTCGACGCCCGGGCCGTGAGGCGCGCCTGCGAGCGGGCGGGGCCACGCGCTGCGACACTGCCTCACGACGGTGGGCGGCGGTGTCGTAACCTCGCCCGCGCGGGCCGGTACACGGCCGGACGGGCCCGCTGACGGCAGCTCGAGGAGAGGTGGGCCCCCATGGCACTGGACAAGGGGCTGGACAACGTCGCCGTGCAGTGGCCGCGGACGAACAGGTTCTACGACCCGGTCGCCCCTGCCGAGTTCGTCGACTTCGGCGCCGTCGCTGACGCGCCGGACATCGCCGCGCCCACCGGTGCGCTCGCGCTCCACATCGCCAAGACCGGCACGGTACGCGCAACCGCGTACACCGAACTGGTGGATCTGCTGCTCGGGCTAGAAGGTGTTCTCTACGCGACCGACGCGGCGGCCGAGGACGAGGACCCGGTCATCGACCCGGACGGCTGCGCGTGGATCGCCGGCGGGCTGGAACGTTTCGTCGAGGGTCACCAGGAGTACGGCGACCTGGTCACCTTCGACAGCGTGGCGAACGTGATGCGGGCCGCCGTCGCCGGCGGGCGCCTGGCCGAGCAGCAGCAGCGGTGGCTGGACCATCGGCTCGCGGCTCTGCGCGACGACGCCGGGAACGCCCCGCACTGGAGCTTCGCCCGTACCGAATTGGCGGTCTTGTCGGGCTTCTACCGGCGCTGCGCCGAGCGGGGTTTTGCGGTCTTCGCCGACTACTGAGCTCGACCTACCGAGATCGGCGCCGGCGGCGGAGCAGGATCAGCGCCGCCACGATCGTGGCACCGGAACCGAGGGCCCACCACAGCACCTGTGGCGGGCCTTCGGGCTCCCGGCCGGCAAAGGCGAGGCGCTCGTTGCCGGCGCACGACGTCGTGGCGCCGCCGTTCGCGTAGACGCGATAGCGGTAGCCCTCCTCGAACTCGTACCCGCATGCCGTGCCCTGCGAGTGCGTCCTGAGCTGGACCTCGTCGCCCGCCGTGCCCCGCTCGACCGACTCGACTCGCAGGCGGACCTCGAGGTCGTCGCTGGTGAAGGGCTTGCGGACCGACTCGGCAACGCCGACGACCACCAGGTCGCCGGCGCCCCGCGGCTCACCGCACGAACACGCCCATGCAGGCGCGGAAGGCGTGAGAACCAGCCCGAAGAGGATGAAAACCAGGACGGCAAGAAGTCGGCGCACCATCGCGGTCGGACGTCGGCCGCGCGGCAACGGTTCCTCAGCCGTACGTGTCGCGCGGGCCGCGACCCTGCACCCGGCGCGGGCCCTTGTTCCAGGAGGGCGCGGCGGGGCCGTGGATGTTGAGCTTGGTGACCACGTTGTGGCCGACCTCGGCGGCGATGCTCTTGAGCAGCTTGCCGGCGAGCATCCGCAGCTGGGTCGCCCACGCCGTCGACTCGGCCTCGACGGTCAGCACACCGGCGTCGAGCTTGATCGGGCGGCTGTGCTTGGCGATGTCCTCGCCGACGACCTTCTCCCACGCCCCGAAAACGGTGGCCTCGGCCTTCGGCTTCTGCCAGCCGCGCTGCTTCATGATCCGCTCGAGCACCGCACCGAACAGCTGCGGATCGCGGGGATCGGGGCCCGGCCCGGAGTAACCGCGCAGACGCCGGCCGGTGCCGTCACCGCCCTCGCCGCGCGGGCGTGGCCGCTGCTGCGTGGCCCGTCGCTTCGCCAGAGCCGCATCAAGCACCGCGCGGGCCAGCTCGGGACCCGCCGGATCTTGCTTTTCGCCGCCCGAGGACGCCGCTGGGGGCTTTTCCGCCGGTTTCTCAGCCACGGGTCACCGTTCCTGGTCCGACGTCGTAGCGGGCTCCTCGCAGGGCCGCGGGGACATCCTCCGGCACCGCGCAGGTGACGAGCAACTGCGTCGCGTCCGAGACCAGCGCCGCAAGCCGCTCCCGACGGCCCGAATCCAGCTCGGCGAAGACGTCGTCGAGGACCAGCACCGGCTCGATGCCGTCCGCGCGCAACAGGTCGTAGGCCGCCAGCCGCAGGGCCAGCGCGAACGACCAGCTCTCGCCGTGGCTCGCGTACCCCTTGGCGGGCAGCTCCCCCAGCGTCAGCGCAAGATCGTCCCGATGCGGGCCGACCAGGGTGACGCCGCGTTCGATCTCGTTCTGCCGGCGCTCGGCCAGCGACGCCAGCAGGGCCTCCTCCAGCTGCGGGCGATCAGGAACGAGTGACTCGCCGAGCCGGGACGCGTACACGATGGAGGCCGACGACCGACCGGCCGCCACCGCGTCGTAAGCCTTGGTCAGATGCGGCCCGAGGGCCGCGACCAGCTCCAGCCGGCCGGCGAGCAGCTCGGCGCCGTGCTGGGCCAGATGCTGATCCCAGACCGCGAGCGTCGAAAGATCCTGCCCCCGGGTACCCCCGACCTTGCGGGTCAGGTACGCCGTACGCAGCAGAGCGTTGCGTTGTTTGACGACCCGGTCGTAGTCGGCGCGCACCCCGGCGAACCGGGGCAGACGCGCCACCAGCAGGTCGTCGAGATAGCGGCGGCGCTCGGCTGGATCACCACGCACCAGCTCGAGATCCTCCGGCGCGAACAGCACCATGCGCAACGCGCCGAGAACCTCCCGCGAGCGGCGCACCGGTGATCTGTTCAGCCGGGCACGGTTGGCCCGGCCCGGCACGATCTCCAGCTCGACCAGCAGCTCACGACCATCGTGGACGATGTCGCAGCGGATCACGGCCGACGTCGCACCGGCCCTGACCAGCGGCGCGTCGGTGGCCACCCGATGACTGTCCAGAGTGGCCACGTACCCGAGGGCCTCGATGAGGTTCGTCTTGCCCATACCGTTCTGGCCGACCAGGACCGCGACGCCGGGGTCGAAGTCGACCGCCACCCGCTCGTACGAACGGAAGTCGGTCAACTCGACCCGGCGCACGTACATACGTCAGCGGCGCACGGCGTGGCCGCCGAACTGGTTGCGCAGCGCGGCGACAGCCTTCATCGCCGGCGAGTCCTCCTGGCGGGACCCGAAGCGCACGAAGAGCGAAGCGGCGAGCACATTGGCCGGCACGGCCAGCCGGACCGCCTCGTCGATGGTCCACCGGCCCTCGCCGGTGTCGTCGACGTAGCCCTTGAGGTTGGCCAGCTGCGGGTCCTCGTCGAGGGCCCGGTCCAGCAGGTCGAGCAGCCAGGACTTGACGACACTGCCCTCGCGCCAGCTCTTGATGATCGCCGGCACGTTCTCGACGATCTCGGCAGCCGTGAGGATCTCGTAACCCTCGGCGTAGGCCTGCATCATGCCGTACTCGATGCCGTTGTGGATCATCTTGGCGTAGTGGCCGGCGCCGTGCGTGCCGGCGTGCGCGAAGCCGAACTCACCGGCCGGCTTGAGCGCGTCGAAGATCGGCTGGCAGTGCGCCACCGTCGCCGCGTCGCCGCCGACCATCAGGGCATACCCGTTGGTGATGCCCCAGATGCCGCCCGAGACGCCACAGTCGATGTAGCTGATGCCCTTGGGCTTCAGCCGCTCCGCCCGCGGGGCGTCGTCGGTGAACTTCGAGTTGCCGCCGTCGATGATGATGTCGCCGTCGGACATCAGCTCCGCGAGCTCGTCGATGGTGCTCTCGGTGATCTGACCGGCGGGAACCATCGTCCAGATGACACGCGGCGCAGCGAGCTTTTCCACCAGCTCGGCGAGGCTGGCGACGTCGGTGGTCTCCTTGTGGTGGTCATAGCCGACGACCTCGTGCCCGGCAGCGCGCAACCGGTCACGCATGTTGCCGCCCATCCGGCCGAGACCGATAAGGCCGAGCTGCATGGTGTTCCCCCTAGGTGTGTGGCTCTTCAGCTCAGTATCAGCGTGTTACCCGGATAGGCATGATCAGATAGCGGTATCCGGGCACGATTTCGCCGTCTTCTGCTGCGGGGGAGATCACAGCCGGCTTGAAGGCGTCGACGAACGAGAGTACGGCGGTCTGGGCGCCGAGGTTCTGCAATCCGTCGATGAGGTACTGCGGGTTGAAGCCGATCGTCAGCGGCTCACCGGTGAAGGTGGCCTCCATGGCCTCGCTGGCGCGGGCCTCCTCGGTGCCACCGGCCTCGACCACCAGACCGTCCTCACCGAAGCTCAGCAGGACCGGCGTGGTGCGCTCGGCGACCAGGGCGACACGACGGACGACCTCGACGAGCGAGGAGACGCTCACCCGGGCCTCGGCGTTGTGCGCCGCGGGGAAGAGCGACCGCACCGGCGGGTAGTTGGCCCCGTCGAGCAGACGGCTCGTCGTGCGGCGCGTGCCACCGGCAAAACCGATCATGCCCTCACCGGCGGCGCCCTGCGCCAGAGCGAGGGTGACCTCACCACCGAGCGGCCCCATGGTCTTGGCGGTGTCGTTCAGCGTCTTCGCCGGCACCAGAGCGTTCAGGCTGATGTCCGGGTCGTCGGGGCTCCACTCGAGCTCGCGCATCGCCAGGCGGTAGCGGTCGGTGGCCAGCATCGCCATCGACGTGCCGTTCAGCTCGATCCGCACACCGGTCATCATCGGCAGCGTCTCGTCACGACCCGCGGCGATCGCGACCTGAGCCACCGCGGCGGCGAAGGTCTGCGCGCTGACCGTGCCCGCGCTCGACGGCATGTCCGGCAGCGTCGGATAGTCCTCGACTGGCATCGTCGGCAGCGTGAAGCGGGCGCTCCCGCAGACGAGCTCGAGATGTGAACCGACAGCGGCGATGTCAGCCGGCTTGTTCGGCAGTGCCTTGGTGATCTCAGCGAGCAGGCGGCCGGAGACCAGGGCGGCGCCGTCGGCGTCGGCCTGCACTTCCACACTCACCTGACTCGAGACCTCGTAGTCGAAGCCCGAAACGTGCAGCCTGCCGTCGGTCACGCGCAGCATGACGCCGGCGAGCACCGGCACCGACGGGCGGCTCGGCAAACTCTTTGCCGTCCACGCCACGGCGTCGGCGAGTGCGTCTCGCTCCACCCGGAACTTCATGCCATGCCCTCCGCGTCACTTTTTCCTCGACGAACCAGCTTTGGATGTGCTGATGGCGCGCCCACTGAACTCTATGGCGCGGGTCGCTGCTGTGTGCGCCCGACCCCGGTGCTGCGAAGTAGGCATGAGGAGCTTCGGGCCCGCAGCGGGCTCATCCACACCTTCCACAACGCAGATCATTGATTTTTGTTGTCTCCAGAGAAAGAACAGTCGTAATCATCGGTCCTGTGCATAGTGTGGGTAACTCTTGTTTGCGCAGGTCACGAGGTTATCCACCGGTGATTCACAGGTGGATAACCAGGGTACAAACTCCGGGCTGCGTCCACAGTCGCCGACCCGACGGCGGTTGTCCACCGTTGTCCACCGGCTATCCACCGGTTATCCACCGGGTTCGTGCCCAGGCCTGGGGATAACGCCGCAACGCTACCGGCTCGTCGTCCCCAGAACCTTCAACAGGAAATCCACAGTCGTCCACAGGCTGTGGGGACAGCGGTGACGTTCTGTGTTTGTCCACATCGATTTCCCCAGGCCTCATCCACATCTGTGGGGAACGGCGGTGGAGGTTGTCCACCGCTGGGGATAACTACCTGTGAACGCCTGTGGATTCTTGTGGATAACGTTGGCACGATCCCGTTCCGTCCTGACGTTGACAATCGCCCTGTGGGGATAAGTTGAGCCGCGATCGTCCTGGAGAGATCCCGGTCCGGCTTCGGCGAGGGTGATCCGGGTTGGCGGCGGGCGGTGGTCGCAGGGCGGGCCGGCCTGTGGGGACAGCTGGGGATAACTTTGTCCAATGCCTGGTCAGGGGGTTGTTGGCCGGGCCATTGTGGTGCTTGCGCTTGTGGACGAGTGGCTTTCTGGTGCGCTTTGCCGGAGTTTGGGCTCGGCGGGCTGCAGCGCGGCTTGGGTGTGCCTGGCAGGCGGTTCTCGGGGCGGGCGGGGGTTCGTTCAGGGCTTTTGTCCCTCCGCGGCCGAGGGAATGCTGCATCGAGATCGGGGCTTCCCCCGTTGGCTCGGTGCCGCGTCGTAGCCAGGTCGATGCTGAACGCTGCTGGCGGGCGGTGGCGGGATCGCGGTCCGCGGGCGTCGGACCAGCGCCCGGCCGTAGCCACTGGATCGAGCCGGTTGAGGTGCGGCGGGATTGGCCCGTAGCCAGGTCGGAGTCTGTCGAGACTTGGCCGATCCTGGCTCGCGGCTCGACCAGCCGGTCACATGGGCGCGTTCTTTCCGGCGGATGCCGCGGGCCAAGGCGGGGCGCGCGGGCTGTCGTGCAGATCGAGGACTGGATGACGGTGGTCATGGCCCGGCTGGCCTCGAGGATGTTCCGCCTGGTTGTCGTGGACGGACGCGAGCTCCTATGCGATCGCGGATGACCAAGTCGGCACGCACCTGAGCCTGCTGGAGTAGGTGGGGTCGATGGACAGGACTACAGCAACGCCGCGATCCGCGATATCCATGCAACGTCAGACCCAGCGCCAGGCCGATTCCCAACAAGCATCGGGCTCGGCCTCGGTCGACTTCACTCGGGCCTTTGGCCTGCGCTTCAGTCCAACCTAGGCTCGGCTTCGTCCCGACTCCCGCTTGACTTGGTTCGGTTCCCGTCGACGTCGGTTCGGCTTGGTTCGACCTCCACCTGGCTTGGCCCGGCTTCCATCAACCGCGGCCGTGCTCGGCTGACTCCCCGCCTGGCGCAGTCCGGCTCTTGCCAAGCCCAGCACAGCTAGGCCGTCTCTCACCTCGCTGGCCAATCTCCCGCCAACCCCGGATCACATTCGGCCCGGCATTCACCTGGCTTGGCCGGGCTTTGTGAACCTGGCTCGACTTGTCCGGGCTTCGGTCTCGCTTGGCCGGCTCCCACCAAGCCCGGGTTGACTCGGGTCCGACTTTGGCCGGATCCCAACCTGGCCGGTTACCGCCCGACCTCGGCGCAGCTCCTACGCCATCCCAGACTCGAGGATTGGCGTCGCCGCCTCCAGCGGGTGGCCTCGGACCTGTCCTGCAAGCGCGGCTCGGTGAAGTCGGCTCGATCAGGACAGCCATCGTTCCAACTCCCACCGAGTCTTGGCCGACTTCCGCCGACTCCCCGGGGGACTTCCGTCCGGCATCGGCCCGACTTCCGCCCGGCTCGCGCTTGACTACGCTCGCTCGCGCTTGACGACGCCTGGCTCGCGCTTGACTACGTTCGCTCGCACTTGACGACGCCTGGCTCGGGCCTGACTTACGCCCGATTTCCGCCTGACCGCCGGGCTTTCGCTTGAACTCCCGCCGGGTTTTGACCCGCTTGCGTTCAACTGGCTGGTCAGCGCCTGGGGAAGGGCAGTGAGCAGCGCGGACGACGGCCAGCGCGAGGGCCACACCGGGGTGGCAGCGCCGGACAGCGCGCCGGACATGGGTCAGCAAGCCCTCGCGCGGCGGGAGCTCCTCGTCGACCGTCCGGGTTCGATGTCGCTGGCTGCTGTAGTGGGGACTCGTGCGGGTGGTCGGCACACACATCGCGGGGCTTCCGTCGCGTGGGCGGGCCGGATCGGTTCGTCAGGAACGGTTGTGGTGAGGATTTTCGGGAGGCTGGAAAGTCCGCATGGTGGACACGACAGCCTCGTGGATCTTGGCGAGAAGCGCTGCTGATGGTTGTGTCATCTGCTCGGCCGGGCGCAGACACCTGCCCGAAGATCTGCCTGCGCGCACCTCATCACCGACAACAAATCATCGGCTGGGCTGATGTTCCACTCGTTGGAGTGCGCCCGGGCCGGCGGATTGACCTCATCGGCATGGCTGGTTGGTCTGGTGAGGATGAGTGCGCCGACGACACCCGGCGGGACAGGACCTGAGCGAGCCGGCTGAGCTGCGCCGTGCATGTGCAGCCCCGGCCACTCAAGGATGTTCTGCGCCCCTCGCGGGAGTGGGCAGGTCAGCCCGGCGGCTGATGCCGGAAGCGGGACCGGCCGCGGCCTCAAAAGCTGAGGTGCCACGGCCGGTGCTGCTTTTGTGGACGCCTGTGGGCGTACCGGGGAAAGGAACTCAGGTGTTTTGTTTGATGCGGTTGGTGAGTTCGGCGATCTGGTTGTAGAGGGAGCGGCGCTCGGCCATGTGCTGGCGGATTTTGCGGTCGGCGTGCATGACCGTGGTGTGGTCGCGGCCGCCGAAGGCTTGGCCGATGCGGGGAAGGGACAGTTCGGTGAGTTCGCGGCAGAGGTACATGGCGACCTGGCGGGCGTTGACCAGGACGCGGGAGCGGGAATGGCCGCGGAGGTCTTCGAGGCTGACGCCGAAATAGTCGGCTGTCGACACCATGATCTGGTCGGCGGTGATTTCCGGGCCGGCGCCGTCGGGCATGAAGTCGCGGAGGACTTCTTCGGCGAGGGACAGCTGGACCGATGACCGGGTCAGGCTGGCGAATGCGGTGACGCGGATGAGGGCGCCTTCGAGTTCGCGGATGGAGTTCGAGACGCGGGACGCGATGAATTCCAGGACGTCGTCGGGGGCGTACATGCGTTCCTGAGCTGCTTTTTTCTGCAGGATCGCGATGCGGGTCTCGAGGTCGGGCGGCTGGATGTCGGCGAGGAGGCCCCATTCGAACCGGGTGCGCATCCGGTCTTCGAGGGTGGCCAGCTGGCGCGGGGAACGGTCCGAGCTGATGACGATCTGCTTGTTGGCGTTGTGCAGGGTGTTGAAGGTGTGGAAGAACTCTTCCTGCGTGCGCTCGCGGTTTTCCAGGAACTGGATGTCGTCGATCAGGAGGATGTCGACGTCGCGGTAGCGGCGCTGGAAGGCCTGCGTTTTGTCGTCGCGCAGGGAGTTGATGAAGTCGTTGGTGAATTCCTCGGTGGATACGTAACGGACCGATCGGGCGTGGCCGAGGGTCGTCGCGTAATGACCGATCGCGTGGAGCAGGTGGGTTTTGCCCAGGCCGGAGCTGCCGTAGATGAACAGCGGGTTGTAGGCCTTTGCGGGTGATTCGGCGACGGCGACGGAAGCGGCGTGGGCGAATCGGTTCGAGGAGCCGATGACGAAGGTCTCGAACATGTATTTCGGGTTGAGCCGGTTGCCGTCGTTGCCGCCGGGGCGGCGGTCGCCGGACTGGCCGCGCATGTCCATCGGGGCGCGGCCGGGACCGTTGTCGCCGCCGTGGCGCATCTGCAGGGTGTCGTCGCGGCGATCCTGGCCGTGCATCGGCGGGCGGTCGTCGGGGCGGCGCTGGTTGTCACGGAGCTGCGACTGGTCGCCGGCCATGCGGTGGCCGCCCGGGTCGTTCGACGGGTCCGCGAAGTGGGACATCTGCCGGGGCGCCTCCCGGCGCTGAGGTTCGGCGTCCGTCCGCGTAGCGACCTCTTTTTGCTCCGGTGCGGAGGATTTCGAGTCCGGCTGCTGCTGCGGCATGGGCGCCGCGAAGAGGGCGTCCTGGCCGTCGCGGGCGACCGGGACCGGGCGGGCGAACGGCGCCTGGGCGGAACCGGTCGGGCCCTCGTTCTCGTACTGATCGTCGAACGTCTGCGGGTGCCCGAACGAAGGGCCCTGCTGGTAGTGGTCCTGGTACGCCGGCTGCTGGTGCTGCTGCTGATCCGCATAGTGCGCGGGCGGCTGCGTCGGCGGCTCGGGCGGCGGCGTTCCGTAGACGGTGCCCGGGCGGCCCGAGCCGTCCTCCGGCGGGCGCACCGTGACGGCGACCTGGATCGGACGGCCCAGCCGACGCGACAGAGCTTCGGTGATCGCCAGCCGTAACCGGGACTCGATCACGTCGCGGGTGTACGTGTCCGGCACGGACAGGAGCGCTGTGTCCTCCACTATGGCGCGCAGCCGGGTGAGACGCAGGTACGCACGCTGCTGAGCGGACGCGATCTCGTCCGCCAGCTCGTCCGTCGCCGCGGTCCACACCCCGCCAAGGTCGACCGTATCGGCCAC